>NZ_VOSR01000262.1:0-7709 GCF_007997345.1 Mitsuaria sp. TWR114 | reverse complement strand
CGAGGGCCTGAAGGCCGGCCTGCTGCACGAGGTGCTGACGAAGGAGGCCTACGCCGACGCGACGGTGCTGGCGCACACGCTCAAGGCGCTGCCGCTGCGCCTGGTGGCGGCACGCCCGGTGGCCGAGGCCATCAGCACCGCGGGCGGCGTGACGCTGGAGTCGCTGGACGAGCGGCTGATGCTGAAGACCCGTCCCGGCGTGTTCCTCGCCGGCGAGATGTTGGACTGGGAGGCGCCGACCGGCGGCTACCTGCTGACGGCGTCGATGGCCAGCGGCGTCGTCGCGGGCGAGGGCGCCGCCGCGTTCCTGGCTAGCGGGGCGTGATCGTCAGCGGCTGAAGGGGCGCCGAGCTCCTCTGTCCGCCGGGTTGCCGAGCGGACGGGTCAGCCACCGGGCCGCCGTGTGGCGTGGACGGCACGCGGGGAAGCGTGCTGCCCGCCGGGTCCTGGCCCGCCAGCCGTGGGCGGGCCCGAGGTGCGCCTTGGACGGGCCCGAGGCGGCCTCAGCCCGCCTTGTTCTTCAGCTTGCCCTTGGGCATCACGGCCGTGACGGGCGCGACCGGACGGTCGGAGGACGTCTCCCGGGGGGCGCCGGTGTCCTTCTTGGGCTTCTTGTTGGCCTTGTCGTTGCGTTGCTCGCCTTTTGGCATGTCGTGGGCTCCTTCTTCAGCGGTCGTTGTCGTTCTGCGATCGTCACTGCGCGCGCAGGTCGGGCGGCGGTGACCGGCGCACTCTACTACCGCCATGGCCGGTCGCGGCGGCGTCAGCGCGATGCGTTACCCTCTGCGCTCGGCGCGACCCGCTGGCGCGGGCAGTCCAGGCGCCGCCAGGGAGGATGGCATGGACGCAGCACCAGCGACGGGCGGACGCACCGTCCTGCTCGTCGACGACGATCACTCGCATCGCTACGCGCTCCGGCGTCGGCTGGAGCTGGCCGGCTTCGCCGTCATCGAGGCCGCCGACGGGACCGCGGCGCTGCGGCTGGCGACCGGCGTGGACGCGATCATCCTCGACGTCCTGCTGCCCGACATCAGCGGCTACGAGGTCTGTCGCCAGCTTCGCGCGGCGGAGGCCGGCGTGGGTGTGCCCATCGTGCTGGTATCCGGCGTCTACATCGCCGAGGACGACCAGGTCCGCGGCCTGCAAGGCGGCGCGGATGCGTACCTGACGCGGCCGGTCGACGACGAGGTGCTGATCGCCAACCTGCGTGCGCTGCTGCGCCAGCGCGACACGCTGCGGGCGCTGTCCAAGGCGCTCGAGCAGAAGCGGCGCGACGAGGAGCGGGCACGCGACCTGTTCCTCGCGATCCTGGGCCACGACCTGCGCAATCCGCTCGACGCCATCGCCATGAGCAGCGAGCTGCTGGCGCGCGCGCCGATCTCGGCGTCGACGACCCAGAAGATGGCCGCGCGCATCACCGCCGCTGCCCGGCGCATGGCGCACATGCTGGACGACATCCAGGACTACGCGCGCAGTCAGCTCGACGCGGAACTGCTGCTGCGACGCGCGCCGCAGCGCCTGGGCGCACTGGCCTCAGCCGCGATCGACGAGGTGCGCGGCGCCTATCCAGGCATCACGGTCGATGCCGTGCTGGAGACGTCGGATGAAGGCCGGTGGGATGGTGACCGGTTGGCGCGGGTCATCGCCAACCTGCTGCGCAATGCGGTGGAGCATGGGGCCGTGGGGCGGCCCATCGTCGTGCGCACCGAGGCTCGGGGCGCGTGGCGCCACCTGTCGGTGCGCAATGAAGGTGCGCCGATCCCGGACGAGGTCCGGGCCGGGCTGTTCGAGCCGCTGGTGCGCGGTGGGGCGCAGGCGCCCGCCGCGGGCAACATGGGCCTGGGGCTCTTCGTGTGCCGCGTGATCGTCGAGGCACACGGCGGGCGCATCGCGGTCGAGACCGGTGCCTCGGGCACCGAGTTCCGCATCGAGCTGCCCGCGCAGCCGTCCTGAGGGACGGCGCGGTCCGCTCAGATCACGCGGATGTTGGAGGCCTGCGGGCCCTTGGGGCCGTCCTTCGGCTCGAACTCGACCTTCGCGCCTTCGGCGAGGGTGCGGAAGCCGCCGGAGCTCTGGATCTCGCTGTGGTGGGCGAACAGGTCCTTGGAGCCGTCGGTCGGGGTGATGAAGCCGAAGCCCTTGTCGTCGCTGAACCACTTCACGGTGCCGGTCTTGGTCGTCATGGTGTTTCCTTTTTTGAAGAAGATGAACGGAGATACCCGGCACGCGGGCGCGCGCCGGGACAGACACACTCAAGAACCGTCAGCGGGGGGAATGCTGGGCAGGCCACGCGCGCGGGATCCGGGAGGACCGGCGGGGCTGCGGAAGAAGACCTCTGAAGAAAGGCCTTGCGCGAATCTATCGCGGCACTCTAGCACGCGCGGCTGACGGCCGGCCGGTGCAAAGTCGCACCAGCCGGCCGCTCGTGGCGCCGCGACAGCAGCCGCGGAGCGCCGCCGGATCACCGCTGGAGCGCGTCCCGCCTCACTGCGGCCGGTAGGTCACCTTCAGCTGGTAGTTGCCCGCCGAGTAGCCGTAGACCAGCACGTAGACATCGCCGTTGGCCGTCATCGTGACGCTGCAGCCCTCGGTCGAGCTGGACCCGTCCGACTTGCAGGTGTAGGTGGACGTCGTCGGCACCGCGCCCTTGCGCACGTACAGGTCGATGTCGCCGGTGCCGGTGGTGCTGGCCGCGAGCGCGCCCCCGCTGGCCACCTTGAACGGTCCGAAGCTGCGGCTCTGACCGCGCGTCAGGCTGCCGCTGAAGTTCTCGGTCCGGTCCACCGGCGGCGGCGTGCCCGGCCCGTCGCTGCCCAGCTCCACCGCATAGGCCGCGGCCATGCGCGCGAACTTGAGCGCATGGTCGGCCTGGCTGCCCATGTTGGCGTAGGTGTCGTTGGCGGTGTGGATGTAGGGGTTGGAACTGCTCATGCCGGCCTCGAAGGGCATGCTCGCGAAGTAGCCCTTGGCATTCCACGACGCATGGTCCGAGCAGGCGTAGCCGCAGCGGTCGGTTCCCACCCGCAGCGTCGGCAGGTAGGTCGCGATCACGTTGGACAGGAAGGTGTTCTGCCCGCTGTCGGTGTAATCGCTGAACAGGTAGATGTCGTTGGCCGCGCCCTTGTAGTTGGTCATGTCCAGCTGCAGCACGCCCACCACGTTGACGCCCGCCGCGGCGAAGCTGTTGGCGATCTCCTGCGAGCCGCGCAGGCCGACCTCCTCGGCGGCGTAGGCCATGAACTTGATCGTGCGGCGCGGCTTGTAGTTGGCCTGCACCAGGGCGCGCAGCACCTCGGTCAGGCTGGCCACGCCGGAGGCGTCGTCGTCGGCGCCGGGCGCGCGCATGGTCTCGCCCGAGCCGCCGGACTGGTTGATCGAGTCCAGGTGCGCGCCCATCACGATGACCTCGCTGCCGTTGTCGGTGCCCTGGATGGTGGCGATCACCGACTTCTGCGCCCAGTTCGGATGGCTGAACTGCTCGACGCTGATGTCGGTGCGGCCGCCGGCCAGCGTCGTCCACTTCTGCCGCAGCCAGTTCGACGCGGCGACGCCGCTGCTGCTGGTGTAGTAGCGGTTGGTGTTGGCGGACAGGTCGACGATGGTCTGCCCGATGTTGCTGGCCTGCATCTGCGACAGGATGGGCGTCACCACCGACTGCTGGTCGATCACGTAGCTGGGCCGCGAGGCCACCAGCGCCGCCGCCAGCCGCTGCGCGCCCACCGGCGTGCTGTGGCGCTGCAGCGAGGCCAGGCCCGCTTCCCGCGTCGGGTGGTACATGTAGCCGCCGCAGCGCTTGAGCTCCTCGTGGATCGAGTGGCTCAGCGAGGCGAGCACGTCCTCGTCGACCTCGACCAGGTGCAGGCCCTCGTTGCGCACGGCGCGCGCGGAGGCGGAGGCGCTGGCGGCCGCGAGCGCCGAGCCGTCCTGCGCCGCATCGGCCTGGACGCTGGCGACCGCGCGCGCGGCCGGACGGTGTTTCTGCAACTGGGCCAGCGCGGCGTCGCCGAGGCTGATCCAGACCTTCTCGCCCGCATGGGCCGGCGTGAGCGCGGCCATGCCGACGCACAGCGCGCTGAGGATGAAGAACTGACGCATGGATGGTTTCTCCAGGAATGGCGAAGCCGGCGCGCCGCACGAAGGCGGCGCGCCGGAGTCGGTTCAGGCGGGGATCAGTAGGTGGCGACCAGCGAGGTGCTCGTCACGTCGCGTACGCGCTCAGCAGCACGTAGTAGGTGCCCGCCGTCGGCGACGAGAAGGTGATGGTCTCGGCATTGGTCGAGCCGATCGAGCGCTTGTCGTAGCTGGTGGTGGTCGGCGCGGAACCGCGCTTGACGTACAGGTCGCCGTCGCCCGATCCGCCCGAGAGCTTGATCGTCAGCGTCGTGCGGCCCGCCGGCACGGCGATGCTGTACAGCTTGGTCGCGCCCTTGGCCAGCGAGATGCCGGTCACCGGCACGCCGCTGGTCAGCGGCGTCGCGGTCGGCGGCGGCGTGGTGCCGCTGCAGCTCACGCCCACGGTGGCGAAGGCCGCCGTCACGTCGGCCATCGCGTAGCCGCGGTCGGTGGCCGCCTTCTCCACGCCGCAGGCGCCCTGGTTGAAGGTGCTGTTGGCGGTCCAGTACAGGCGGTTGGCGTCCACCATCACCTCGAAGGCCTTGCGCGTGTTCCAGCCCGGCTTGTTGGCCAGCAGGTAGAACGCGCGGTTGTAGACGCCGCTCGAGTAGTGCACGTCCATGCCGCTGCGGTAGTTGGACGCATGGCCGATGGAGCTGCCATCGCGCGTGGGATCGTCGAAGTAGCGCAGCGCGCCGCTGCCCTTGAAGATCTGCGCGCCCACCAGCCAGTCGTTGCTGCCGTTGTTGCGGTAGTACTCGGCGGCTTCGCCGGCCATGTCGGAGAAGGCCTCGTTCATGCCGCCGGACTGGCCGGAGTACACCAGGCCCGAGTTCTGCTCGGTGAAGCCGTGGCTCACCTCGTGCGCCGACACGTCCAGCGAGACCAGCGGGTAGAAGGTGGTGCGGCCGTCGCCGAAGCTCATCGCCGTGCCGTCCCAGAACGCGTTCTCGTAGTTGCTGCCGTAGTGGACCCGCATGTACAGGGTGCCGGTCAGCGGCCGCAGGTTGAACCAGTCCCGGTACATGTTGAAGATCACGTTGCCGAAGAAGTGGGCATCGTTCAGCGGCGAGTAGGCGCCGTTGATCTGCTTGTACTCGTTGCGCGAGCAGGTGAACTGGAAGGGCGTGTTGCTGGCGCTGGTGCTGCCGTTGAGGTTGACCGTGATCACGTTGCCGGAGTTCATCTGGCAGGTGTCGGTGACCTGCAGCGCCGGGTAGTCGGTGCCGTATTCGTAGCGGCCGGTCTTGGTGTTGCCGCCGGGGCCGGTGGCGTCACGGTGGGCCAGGCCTTCCCAGCGCTCCAGCACCGCGCCGGTGGTGGCGTCGATCATGAAGTGCGGGCGGCTGGGCTCCTGGCGGTCATGCCGCATGAAGGACACCAGGTAGAACAGCTGCGCCTTGCCGTTGGCATTGAGCCGGACGTACAGCTTGGACTGCTCGTTCTCGGTCAGCACCGCATTGACGGCACCCTTGGCCTGGGCCAGCGCGCCCTGCGCGGTCAGGCCGGGCTGCACCGTGTTCAGGTCCTGCTGGATGTTGGTCAGCAGGCTGCCGGAGTAGCGCGAGGTGCCGGCGTTGGTGTCGCGGTGCTCCACGACGCCTTCGCCCCAGACGGGCACGCCCTGGTGGTACTGCTGGTGACGGGTGACGACCTTGCCGCTGGGGTAGGTCTGGCTGCGCACGGCCTGCAGGTCGCTGGCCGCGAGTCCCAGCGCGGTGCCCGCGTTCTGGGGAGCGCTCGACGCGCGCATCGTGGTGTTCACCGGAGACTGGTCGTCGAGCAGGACGCGATCCGCCGCCAGGGCCTGGCAGGCGGCGGTAGCCGCGGCGGCCATGATGCTGACGCGCAGGAAACGCTGGATGAATGCCTGTGTCATATCGCCTCTTTCTTACGTGATGGATCGGTGAGATCTCCCGAAGAAATGGCCGGACTCGCTCGGGTGGGAACGGGACGGCCCCCTCTGTTCGCGGCCCGTGGTGAGGCCGTTCCAGATGTTCTTGGAGGTGCGGCAGGCGCCGCGTCCCGAGGTGTCGCCGGTTGCCTCGGAGGGCCCGAGGTCGTGGTCTTGCTGTGGCTGGTCCGGACGACTGCGCGAATGTAGGGGCTCCGGCGTCCGCGATGGCCTGTCAGGACTGACATCCGGTGTAACCCTTGCAACAAGCTGGATGGGCACGCCGGTGGCTGGCGTGCGCGCGATAGGCGAGGATGGCCCCCGCCGCGACCCCGATCCAGAGGACACGCCAGGAACCGGGGACCATCCAGCTTTTGCAGGAGACGCCCACCATGTCGCCCATGGACACGACACCCACCGCGCCCGGCGCCCCCGATGTCCCCACCGCCGCGGGTCCCGCTGCCGCCACCGGGGCCACGGGCTGGCGCACCCACGAGGTCACCAACCAGGTCGACGAGCTGGCCGGGCACTCGCCGCTGGCCATCGACCCGGCGCTGCGCGAGGCGCTCGCGCGCGCCGGCGCGGACGCCTTCGTGCCGGGCCTGGCCGAGTACGCCATCTGGCTCGGTCGTCCCGAGACCCAGGCCATCGCCGAGCGCATCAACCGGGTGACGCCGACGCTGGAGAGCTTCGACAAGCGCGGCCGGCGCATCGACCGCGTCGAGTTCGATCCCGGCTGGCATGCGCTGCTCGCCGCCTACCGGCGGGCGGACCTGGTCGCGATGCCGCTGCGCGACGAACGCCCCGGCCGCTGGGCGGCCTGGGCCGCCGGCTTCTACCTGCACGGACAGATCGAGGCCGGCACGCTCTGCCCGGCGACGATGACGCAGGCCAGCATCCCGGTGCTGCGGCGCGAGCCGGCGCTGTGGGCGGCGCTGCGCGAGCAGCTCCTGAGCACCGACTACGACGGCCGCGACCTGCCGCTGGCGGACAAGCGCTCGATCTGGCTGGGCATGGGCATGACGGAGAAGCAGGGCGGCTCCGACGTGCGCGCCAACACGACCCGCGCCGAGCCGGTGGGCGCCGGCGGCCGCGGCGCCGACTACCGGCTCACCGGGCACAAGTGGTTCTTCTCCGCGCCGATGTGCGACGCCCATCTGGTCGTGGCCAAGACACCGGACGGCGCGCCGGGCTGCTTCTTCGTGCCGCGCTGGCGCCCGGACGGCACGAAGAACGCGGTCCACATCCAGCGCCTCAAGGACAAGGTCGGCAACCGCAGCAATAGCAGCTCCGAGGTCGAGTTCCAGGACGCCCACGGCGTGCTGATGGGCGAGGAGGGCCGCGGCATCCCGACCATCATCGAGATGGCGACCTACACGCGGCTGAACTGCGTCGTCGGCAGCGCGGCGATGCTGCGCCAGGCGCTGGTGCAGGCGCTGCACTACGCGCGCCACCGCAGCGCCTTCGGCAGGCGCCTGGCGGCGCAGCCGCTGATGCGGGCGGTGCTGGTGGACCTGGCGCTGGAGAGCGAGGCCGCGATGCAGCTGAGCCTGCGGCTGGCTCAGGCCTTCGAGCGCCAGGACGATCCCGGCGAGCGCACCTGGATGCGGCTGGTGACGCCGGCGGCGAAGTTCTGGGTCTGCAAGCGCGCCGTCGAGCTGACCGGCGAGGCGATGGAGGTGCTCGGCGGCAACGGCTACAT
>NZ_VOSR01000261.1:0-7938 GCF_007997345.1 Mitsuaria sp. TWR114 | reverse complement strand
CGAGCGCGTGCCCATCGCCGATGTCAGCTACTTCGTCGTGGCGGTGATGATCCAGCGCGAGTCGGGCGGCAACCTGGCCGAGCTGCTCGACAAGATCGCCGCGCTGGTGCGCGACCGGCTGCGGCTGCTCGGCGAGATCCGCACGCTGTCGGCCGAGGGGCGGCTGTCGGCGCTGATCCTGACGGCGCTGCCCTTCGGCGTCGGGCTGGTCGTCAACCTGGTGAATCCGGAGTTCATGGCCGTGCTGTGGAACGACCCGCTGGGGCTGCGCATGGTGGCGGTGGCGCTGGCGATGATGGCGCTGGGCATCTTCTGGATGCGCCGGATCATCAGGATCCGCGTCTGACGCGGCCACGCACGAGCGAAGCAGGGAGACCGACGATGTCCGCGATGCAATGGATGATGCTGGGGCTGGTCTTCATCGTCGTCGTGACGGCGGTGCTGGGCGTGGGCGCGCTGCTCAGGCCCGATCCGGCGCGGCAGCGGCTGCGCGCGCTGGAGGGCGGGCCGGCCGCGAAAGGGCCTTCGGGCGAACGCTTCCTTCAGGTGGTCGCCGACCTGACCCGGCCGATCGGCAAGCTGTCGATGCCCGAGGAAGGCTTCGAGAAATCCAGCATCCGGCTGCGCTTCGTGCACGCCGGCATCCGCAGCCCGATCGCCGCCTCGGCCTTCTTCGGCCTGAAGACGCTGCTGACGCTGGGCCTGCCGCTGGCGGCCTTCGCGGCCCTGTCCACCGGCGGCGACATGCCGCGCGGCGCGGCGCTGATGCTGGTGCTGCTGGTGCTGGCCTGCGTCGGTTACTACGGCCCGAACCTGGTGCTGGGGCACCTGGTGACGGCCCGCCAGCGCGAGATCTTCGAGGCCTTCCCCGACGCGCTGGACCTGATGACCGGCGAGCCGAGTTGAGCGAGAACGCGTCGACGAGACCGCCTTCCCCGATCACGACCGGAATTCCGGCGTGACCAGCATCGCGGAGGCCCAGGCGTTGTCCCGGTCGCGGTAGCGCTTGTAGATGCGGCGCCGCGCCAGGCCGAAGGCCGCGTTCAGCGAGTGGCTGCGCAGCAGCATCCGGTAGAAGAGCCTCGCCTGCAGCGCCGCCGTGCGGTCGTTGACGCGGCAGCGATAACCCAGCACCGCATGGATGCCGGCGGCCGCGGCCAGCGCCGCGAAGCCCGAGTTGCCGCTCTCGCAGCTGCTCAGGTAGACGAAGCGCGCCTCGCGCATGTAGCTGACGATGTCGCCGAAGTCGATGCCCTCCGGCTCCTCCGCCGGCCCGATGAACAGGAAGCCGGTGCCGCCGCGCTGCTGCGCGCCATGGCGCTGGAAGCAGGTGTGGCCGGCGAAATGGATCAGGTCCCAGCTGCCCTCGCGCAGCGCCGCGTCGAGCGCCGCGCGCGTCACCGGCCCGTCCATGCCGAGCACGCGGATGTTGTCCTCGTAGAACAGCGGCTGGCCGGTGCGCGTGTCGCGGGTCGTCAGCAGCTTGCGCACCCGCGCGCATTCGAGCCGCACCGAGGTCAGCGGATCCAGCCGCACCTGCCCGCCCAGCAGCTTCGCGCTGAACACGCTGCCATGCGTGTCGGCGCAGATCAGCAGCGCGCGCCGCGCCGCGGGCGGTCCGGAGAACAGGTCCTGGCTCGCGTCGCCATCGCTTTCCAGCAGGCGCCGCGCCACCGAGGCGGCCTGCGCCAGCCAGGGCTCCGGCCGCAGCGACGGATCGAAGACCGCCTCCAGCATCAGCGGATAACAGGCCTCCGACACCGCGAAGGTGAGCCGGTCCGGCAGCTCGCGCCCGGCATCGCCGAGCTGCATCGCCGCGGCGGCGCGGCCAGCTCGCGCTGGACCTTGAAATGTGGGTTCTCGTCGCACAGCGCGATGCGGATGCTTTCGCCGATGTCGGAGAACTCGTCGTACCAGTCGGGCTGGAACATGTGCTGCGCCTCCCAGCGCATCCAGGCCGAGCGCGGCACGGTCAGCATGCCGTCGCCATGGAACTTGAAACCGATGCCGTCGATGTCGAAGCTCCAGCCGGTCTCGCTGGCCTTGACGCGGATCGCCAGGCAGGGATCGACGCGCTGGCCGGGCTGCAGCAGCTCGAGCGCGAAGCCGCCGGCGGTGCCCGGATCGGCATAGGCGGTCAGGCCCGGCACGCGCGCGCTCTCGCGCTGCAGCTCCGAGGTCAGCGCCGGCGCCAGCAGCATCATCGGCGTCTGCGTCAGCAGCCGGGCCTTGCGGCAGAAGTCGAGACCGCCGCCGTCCTCCACCACCGCGCCGGCATCGGCCGCGAGGCGGCTGCCGACGATGACGAAGTCGAAGCGCTGCTGCTGCAGCTGCTCCAGGGCGGTCTCGCAGGTGGTCTCCTGCTGCACCGCGTGCGCGCCGAAGCGCCGCAGCTGCTTCTTGATCTGCTCGACCTCGATGCCTTGCTGCTGCGGACAGAACACCAGGAGGAAGTCAGCCATGAGCGATCCCCCTTGGGAAACCGAGCACGAATTCGGTCTCGCCATCGGCCAGCGCGTGGATGCGCAGGCTGCCGCCCTGGTTGCGCATCAGCTTGTCGAGCAGCGGATGAGCCAGCCGCAGATCCGCCTGCGCCGCCTCGGGCGCCGCGAAACGCGTGCCGTGCCGACGGGCCGGTGGCAGCTTGCCGCGCAGGCGCAGGAAGACTTCCCGGTCGTCCGGCACCAGCGTGAGCTGCACCGTCGCCGTCTCCGGCGCCGCGCGCAGCAGCACCGACAGCAAGCTCTCCACGACGATGTGCATCTGCGTGTGGTCGGCCTCGACCTCGACCCGCCGCGCCGCCGAGACCAGCCGCACCTTCTCCCGCTCCGACGCGGCCAGGCTGGCGAGCAGCGCCTCCAGCTCGCTGTCGAGCTGGACCGTGCTGACCGCGCGCGCGGCGACGCGGGCCTCGCGGTTGTACATGGCCAGGCGCGTGAAGGCATGCTTCACCCGGCCCAGTTGCCGCAGGACCGTCTGCAGGTCGCGGGCCCGGTCCGGGTCGCGCGCGGCGCCAGGACGATGCGCCGACTCGAGCTCGCTTTCCAGCCAGGACATCGCCATGCCCAGCGGCGCCTGCGTCTCGACGGCCAGCTCGTAGGCGGTCTCCTCCAGGAACTCGAGCTGCACCGACCGGCGGATCGGCCGCAGGTCGCGCGCGATGAACACATGGCCGCCGAGCTTGCCGGGAAAGTCGCGCCGGGTGACGAAGACCGAGCTGGGCGCCTCCCCCATCCCGCCCGACGCCTCGGAGCCCTGGGCGGCCTCCGCCGCCGCGTCCTCGCAGGCCGGGCGGCGCACGTGCAACTCCCCGAGCCGATCACCGGCCTCGGTGCCCTGCAGCAGCGCCACCAGCGGCTGCGGATCCTGGAACAGGTCGATCAGACTGCGCCCCTCGAGCGCCTTGCGACGCGCGCCGAACAGCGCTTCCGCGGCCGGATTGACCCGGCGGATCCGCAGTTTCGCGTCGGTGGCGATGACCGGATCGGCGACGTTGTTCACGCACTCGGTCATCAAGGTCAGGTCGCTGATGCGCTCCATCGCGCCGGCAACCTCGTGGGCAATGTCGGTCAGCTGCCGGACATGCTCGCGCGAGAACGCGTTGACCCGGGGATCGTCGACGTTGACGATGAAGCGCACCCGCTCGCCCTCGGAGAACAGGATGGGCACCGCCAGTTCGGAGCGGATCGGCTCGCCATCGGGCGTGCGCAGGTAGTCCGGGTCCTGCGAGACATCCGGGATCTTCTGCGCCGTCATCGTCCGCGCCACGCGGCCGAGGATACCCACGCCCAGGTGCTGCGCGTAGTCGCCCCAGACGGTGCCGGTATCGACCGCGCACCCGTCGTCGCCGCGGCGCGCCGAGGCCACGCGCACGATGGACTCGCGCGCGCTGTTGATGCGGAACAGCGCGACGTGCTGCCAGTCGAAGATCTCGATCAGCGCGTCGGCCAGGCAGCGGCAGGCGCCCTGGATGTCGACGCAGCGGTTGAGCGCGCGGAACATCCGCAGCTGGCGCCGGTCGCGCTCCTGGGCCGCGTGGTCCAGCGCGCAGAGCACCGTCTCGACCAGCGGCAGCTGGTTGAACAGCGTCTGATGGGACTCGCCGTAGGCATCGCGTTCGCGGCTGAGCAGGGTCAGGATGGCGACGGTGCGCTCGTCGCTGCCCTGCCCGCGGGTGATGCGTCGCCACATGCTGGACTTCAGCTCCATCGCGCGCATCTGGCGGCAGATCGGCTCGTCGGCCATGTCGGACCAGGGCGGCGCGCTCATCACCGCGTCGAAGTCGTGGATGCCGCCGTCGTTCGCTTCCATGAAGGCGCGTTGCGCGTCGTTGAGCTCGTACCAGGCGGTCGGCACATCCTGGCGGAAGGGCGGGTGGTTGAAGACGATCTCCGATTCCCAATGCTCGCCGTCCGCGACGACGCGGGACACCAGCATCAGGTCGTAGGGCAACTCGCTGCGCAGGGCCTCGGCCATCCGCGGCAGCAGGTCCGGGCGTCCGGCGTGGCTCAGCGTCAATTCGCGCAGCCGGTCGGTCAGCACCTGGTGCTGCAGGCTGCGGAAGAACCCCAGCGAGCCGACCACCGCGCCCCGCGCGTCCATCAGCGGCAGGCCGGTGACCTCGACGGCGACCTGGCGGCCAGGGTCGTCCAGGCGCGTCAGCGTGACGCGATAGGCGCCGAGCTCGCCGTTGCGTCGACCGCGTGTCTCTTCGTCGAGGATGCGGCCGGCCTCGCCGGCGAAGAGCTGGTCCAGGCGCAGTTCGTCGACATGGGCGGCGCCGCTCATGTCCAAGGCGGCGGCATTGGCGTAGAGCACGCGGTTCGCGAGGTCGCGCTGGATCACGGCGATGCGTGAGCCGTCGAAGACCGCCCGCTTCATCTGCCCCAGCAGCGCGGCCGCCGCGGCGGACGTGGGCCGCTCGTGCGCGGAGTCGTCCATGAGGGCCTCCCTGGCCATCGCTGGCCGCCAGTCCCGTCTGTCAACGGCCCGAAGGCTACGCCGATTGCGCGCGCGGCGCGCCTGACAACATAGGGATCCGACGCCCTCCGAGGCCGATTTCATCGGCCTTCGCAGCGATTCCGTGGCGGAGATGCCACGTCGCGCGGCCTCGGCCGCGAGCGGACGGCCCCGCCGCGACGGCCCAGCGCGCCGGTCCGGCGCCCGCAAGCGCAGGAGTCGGTGGGCGCGCTGACTCATGTCCGGCAGGACCGGCGGGAAGTCCACTCATTCGATTGCGCCGCGGGCGTGGCGCGCTCGCGGACGTCCTCGTAGAGTGACTGCCCGTCCCTACCGACGCCGACCATGAAGACTTCTCCCCTCCCCGCCGATCCGGGCATCCACATCGCGTGGTGGAACACCGGCCTGTCGCCGACGCGCGTCCCGGACCGCGCTGGACCGGCCCATTTCCAGGCAGCCGCGCAGGTGCTGCGACACCTGATCGAAGTGGTCCGGGCGGACGTGATCGTGCTGGGCGAGATGGCCGAGCGCAGCATCGACGGACTGCACGACGCCTGCCCGATCGCGCGGGCGGACTACACCTGGCTGAAGGCCTTCCACCCAGCGGGACGGAGCCGCTTCTCGCAATGCGTCCTGAGCCGGACCGATCGCATCACGGTGGAGTTCGACCGGTCGATCATCCAGGACGAGGGAGGCGGGATCCGCAAGGTCGGCCAGGCCTTCCTGGTCCGCCTGCGCGATGGCAACCAGCCGCTGCACCTGATCGCATCGCACTGGCCGAGCCGGCTGTTCATGGACCGGCACGATGTCGAACGGACGCACCTGGCCGCTTTCCTGCGTCGCTGGATCGACGACCAGATCCTGAGGTACCTGCCCGATGCGAACGTCGTCCTGGTCGGCGATTTCAACGATGAACCCTTCGACGAGGGCATGGAGCGCTATCTCCATGCAAGCCGCGATCGCGACCGGGTGAAGCGGAACCGGCGGCTCTTCTACAACCCCTTCTGGCGGCATCTCCACGCCTTTCCGCCGGGCGCCGCCGAGGATCGCAGCTGCGACCCGGGCACCTACTTCCACGCTGGCGGCCGCTTTTCCCACTGGCGCACCTTCGACCAGTTGATCGTCTCGTCCTCGGTGCTCTGCGGACGGTTCGGCTGGCGCCTGAACGAGGCGAACACCCGGGTCGCTCCCCTGCCGGCGCTCGAGTCGAGCGACGACCCCCTCGCCCCGCATCCCTTCTTCGACCACCTTCCCATCGTCGGACATTTCGAAAGGCAGCCCTCATGATCGACTTCGCGAAAAGCATCCATCAAGGGCTCAACGCCGCCTCCACCGCGGACGGCGAGCGCGCCGAGATCCGCGGCATCCTCGATCGACTGGACATCGCCATCCAGAGCGCCACCTTCGGCAAGGCCCGGCTGCATGTCGGCGAGTTCCACAACGCCCAGGACGAGCGGGTGATGAGCATCGCGGACCAGCGGGAACGCCTCGTGATCCAGAGCACCGAGAACGACCGGGAAGGCCGGATCATCGCCGGCTGGACCACCGGCACCGAGGGCGACTATCCGGTGACCCTGGTCTACAACTTCCTGAGCATCCCGTGCTCGCATGGCGACGAGCTGATGGAGGAACTGAGCGTCCTGCTCGAAACCGCGCGCGTGGGTCGGGCGATCCGCCAGTTCGCCGCTTGATCACCCCCTGATCGCCCCCGATACGGCCCATCGCAGCGCCCCAAAAGACGAAGGCGGACATCCTTTCGGATGCCCGCCTTACCCATTGACGTCCGGCTTGCGCCTCTGCAATCCACCACCAGAAACCTGGACCGCATGACCGAAAGAATAGGGGCGCCGGCTCGCCCTCGGAAGCCGGGTTCGGCGCAAGGCGGCGGCAGCGATCCGCTGATCAGCCTGTCAGGCGTCGCCTTACAGGTCCGACGCCGAGTGCCCGGGTGCTACTCGCCCGACGCGGATGCCGGCCCCTTGAGCAGCCGGTACAGCGTGTTGCGACCGATGCCCAGCCGCCGCGCGGCCTCCGAATGGTTGCCGCCGCAGTCCGCCAGCACGCGGCGGGCGTGGGCCCGCGACTGCTCGCGCAACATCGCCGGGGGCGCCGGACGTCCATCCGCAGCGCGGGCGAACTCGGGACTCCCCTCGGCCTCGGCGGCGACCGGCCGCTCCGGCCGCAGCACCGGAATCGGCAGCGGCGCGCCCTGGTCCAGTTCCTCGACGAGGTCATCCGGCAGGTGCCCGCGGCGGATGACCGACTCGCCGGGCTCCATCAGCGCGCAGGCGATGCGCAGGGCCTGTTCCAGCTGCCGGACGTTGCCCGGCCAGCGATAGGCCATCAGCTCGCGCGCCAGCGGCGGATCCAGTTCCACCCGCCGCGCCGGCTCGATCGCCGCCAGCAATCGCGCCACCAGCATCGGCAGGTCCTGGCGCTCTCGCACCGGCGGCAGGCAGAGTGTCAGCCCGTTGAGCCGGTAGTACAGGTCCTCGCGGAACAGGCCCTGCGCGACCAGCTGACGCAGCGGCCGGTGGCTCGCGCCGATCAGCTGGAAGTCCACCGCCACCGCCGGCCCGCCGCCCAGCGGCTGCACCTGCCGGTCCTGCAGCACGCGCAGCAGCCGCGCCTGCAGGGGCAGCGGCATGTCGCCGATCTCGTCGAGGAACAGGGTGCCGCCATGCGCTTCCCTCAGCCGCCCCTGCGCGCCATCGCGCGAGGCCCCGGTGAAGGCGCCGGGCCGGTAGCCGAAGAGCTCCGCCTCGATCAGCGACTCCGGCAGGGCCGCGCAGTTCACCGCGACATAGGCCCGGCCACGTCGCGGGCCGCTGTCGTGGACGGCGCGCGCGAACAGGTCCTTGCCCACGCCGGACTCGCCCTGCAGCAGCAACGGGATCGGCTTGTCCAGCACCCGCCGCGCCCGCATCACCGCCTGGTGCATCGCCGCGTCGCCAAGGTCCAGCAGATGCAGCGCATCGG
>NZ_VOSR01000260.1:0-6147 GCF_007997345.1 Mitsuaria sp. TWR114 | reverse complement strand
CTGCGCCGCCGCGGCCAATGGCTCTTCGCGATCCACCGCGGGCCGCAGCCGGCCGTGGTGCCCGTGCCGCAGGGCGCGATCCCCTTGCTCGGCGGCGCGACGCTGCCGCCCGGCGGTGTCGGCATCTGGCATCTGTCCGATTGAGCCCGGTCGCGCTATCGTCCGTCCCTTCGCGCACCCGGCGCACCGGTCCCACGCCCCTCCGATCCACGTCCCACTGCCCTCGCCCGCTCCCAGATGGTCACCTCTTCCGAAGTCTCCGCGGCCTTCGACCGCAACCGCCACTCGCATCGCCGTTTCAATCCGCTGGCCGGCAAATGGGTGCTGGTGTCGCCACAGCGCAGCCTGCGCCCGTGGCAGGGCCAGACCGAAAGCCCCGACCTGGAAGTCCGCGCCTCGCATGACCCGGGCTGCTACCTGTGCGCCGGCAACACCCGCATCAACGGCGAGGTCAACCCGTCCTACACCGGCACCTTCGTCTTCGAGAACGACTTCCCCGCGCTGATGGCCGATGTGCCGGCGCCGGACGCTGGCGGCGCCCCGGCGGCGGCGGCGGGCCTGTTCCAGGCCGAACCGGCCCGCGGCACGAGCCGGGTGATCTGCTTCTCGCCGGACCATGGCCGCAGCCTGCCCGAGCTCGACGAGGCCGCGCTGCGCGAGGTCGTCGCCTGCTGGGCCGCGCAGACGCGCGAACTGGGCGAGCGCTGGCGCTGGGTGCAGGTCTTCGAGAACAAGGGCGCGATGATGGGCTGCTCCAACCCGCATCCGCATGGCCAGGTCTGGGCCAGCGACTTCGTGCCGGACCTGCCGGCGCGCGAGGACCGCCTGCAGCGCGACTGGCTGGCCGCCCAGGGCGAGCCGATGCTGCTGGCGGTGGCGCGCGCGGAGGCCGGCGGCGAGCGCGTGGTCGTGCAGAACGACGACTGGCTCGCGTTGGTGCCCTATTGGGCCGAATGGCCGTTCGAGACGCTGCTGCTGCCGCGCTTCGCCGTGCAGCGGATGGACCAGCTGAGCGCGTCGCAGCAGGCCAGCCTGGCGGCCATCGTGCGCGCGCTGACGATCCGCTACGACAACCTGTTCCAGTGCAGCTTCCCGTACTCGATGGGCTGGCACGGCGCGCCCACCGGCGCCCAGGCCGAGGCGTCGCCGCACTGGCAGCTGCATGCGCACTTCCATCCGCCGCTGCTGCGCAGCGCGACGGTGCGCAAGTTCATGGTCGGCTTCGAGCTGCTGGCGGAGGCGCAGCGCGACCTCACGCCCGAGCAGGCCGCCGCGCGGCTGCGCGAGCAGCCGTCCACCCACTACCGCCAGCGCTGAGCCTGCCCGGCGCCGCGACGACCGCCCCTTTCAACCCGGCGCTGACGACCGAGTCCCCTCGATCGATCGGCGTCCCCGCTTGCCACCGCCTGCCATGACCTCTGCCCCGACCGACCTCCCGCCCACCGCGCTCGCCGTCGTGCGTGCCTTCACCGAGCGCCACGGCGTCGCACCGACGGTGCTGGCGCGCGCGCCCGGCCGGGTCAACCTGATCGGCGAGCACACCGATTACAACGACGGCTTCGTACTGCCGGTGGCCATCGACCGCGACACCTGGGTCGCCGCCGGACCGCGCGATGACGGCCAGGTGGACGCGCTGGCGCTCGACGAGCAACAGGCCGAAGACCGCTTCGCGCTCAGCGCCGAGCCGCCGCATTTCCCCGGCGGCGGCTGGCGCGACCATGTGCGCGGCACGCTGGCGCAGCTCGCGGCCGAGCTGCCGGCGCTGGCCGTGCCGCGCTTGGGGCTGGCGGCGTTCCGGCGTCGCGCGGTGGTGCACCTGGCCTTCCTGCTGCTGGCGCTGGCGACGGTGGGCCTCGTGCTGACGGTGCTGATCGACCAGAAACAGCGCGCCTACCAGCGCTACGCGCAGGGTTTCCGGCAGTCGCTGGCGGAGATCGTGCTGCAGCTGCGCCATCCGAGCGGCCAGCTCGCGCTGCTCAATCCGACGATGAGCGCCGGCGGCCGCGACGGCCAGGCGCTGTTCCGCTTCCCCTACGGCGCGCGCAACGACGCGGCGCTGGGCGCGATCGAGGCGCTCAAGCTGCGCTCGATGATGTGGAACGTCGACTCGCTGGACTGGTCCGATCCGATCCCGAAATCGATCGCCGCGCGCGTGCTGGGCGAGCTCGGCAAGCAGCAGCGCGGCATCGTGCTCTTCCACGACATCCACGCCCGCACCGTCGAGGCGCTGCCGCTGGTGCTGGACCAGCTCAAGGCCGAGGGCTACAAGTTCGCGGCCTGGAAGGACGGCCGGATCGTCGCCGTCGACGCGCCCGCGGTGGAGGCCGCGCCGGACCTGGCGGGCGCCAACCTCTACCGCGACAGCGTCGCGCTGGTGATCGGCATCGACCAGTACAAGAGCTGGCCGCGCCTGCAGCATGCGGTGCGCGACGCCCAGGCCATCCAGGAAACGCTGCGCACGCAATTCGGCTTCCGGCCCGAGAACATCACCACGCTGACCGATGGCGACGCCACGCGCGCCAACATCCTGCGCGCGCTCAACGCGATGGCGCGCAAGGGCGGGGATGGCCGGCTCAAGCGCGATGACCGCGTGTTCGTCTTCTTCGCCGGCCATGGCAGCACGCGCAAGCTGCCCAGCGGGCGCGACGTCGGCTACATCATCCCGGTCGACGCCGGCACCGACGACCTGCAGACCGACGCCATCGCGATGCCGCAGCTGCAGGAGCTCAGCGAGGCGCTGCCCGCCAAGCATGCGTTCTTCGTCATCGATGCCTGCTACTCGGGCCTGGGTCTGACGCGCGGTGGCGCGGCGGGCAGCAGCGCCAACTTCGTGCGCGACAACGCGCGCCGGCTGGGCCGCCAGATGATGACGGCCGGCGGCGCCGACCAGCAGGTGGCCGACGACGGCCCCGGTGGTCATTCGGTGTTCACCTGGACGCTGCTGCAGGCGCTGTCGGGCAAGGCCGACCTCAATGGCGACGGCCTCATCACCGCGACCGAGCTGGCCGCCTATGTCGCGCCGGCGGTGTCGGCGATCGCGCACCAGACGCCGGCCTTCGGCAGCCTGCCCGGCAGCGAGGGCGGCGAGTTCATCTTCGAGCTGGCGTCCGCGCAGGAGCAGGCGCTGAGCGGCGACAGCAACCAGCTCGACGCCAAGGCCAGCGCGCTGGCCAAGCAGGCCGATGACGCCCGCAATGCGCAGCTGCAGCCGGTCGCCCAGGCCCTGCGCGATCACCAGGTTCATCGGCGGATCGCTGAAGGCGCGCGCGACGCGCAGCGATGCGGGACGGTGGAAGACCTCGGCGGTCGGGCCGTACTGCAGCAGCTCGCCGCCCCCGCGCCGATCAGCGCGCGCGTCGCGGCGCAGCGCGCCAACGACCGCGGCCTGCAGCTCTACAAGGAGCGCCGCTACGACGAGGCCGAGGCCGCCTTCACCGAGGCGCTCAAGCTGCAGCCCAAGTTCGCGCTGGCCGCCAACAACCTGGGCTTCATCTACTACAAGCGCGACAAGCCGGCCGAGGCCGCGCGCTGGTACCGCAAGGCCATCGAGATGGACGGCAGTCGCGCGCTGGCCCACCTGAACCTCGGCGATGCGCTGCTGCGCGCCGGCGATGAGGCGGGGGCGCAGGCGGCGTACCGCGCGTTCATCGAGCTCTCGCCCCAGCATGCGCGCGCGGCGGGGCTGAAGGCCTGGATCGAGCATCCGGACAGCGCGCCCAAGCCGGAACCGCCGCGTTGATCGAGGGTCCGCCGCGCGGCACGAGTCCCGCGCGGCGCGTGATCGTCATCCATCGCGGCGTTGATTCCGGCGCTGATCGCCGCGTTGATCGCGACGTCGATCACGGCATCGCCCCGGACGTTGGGCAGGCCCGACGCCAGGCGGGTTGTCCCTGATGTGAGGGGCGTGGGCTTGCTGCTTAATCCGGCCTTTCCCGCTCGGTTGACGTCTGGTTACCGCTTCGTCCCATGGTTTCGCTGGCTTCCGATGGCGTCGCACCGCGCCTGATCCGTGTGCATCAGATCGATCCCCTCGCGTGGGCGCCGCTGCTCGCGGCCAGCCAGGGCGAGGGCTGGCAGATGCTGGGCCGGTTGATGGACGAATGGCGCAGCGGCGCCAATCGCTACGAGCAACCCGGCGAATCGCTGTGGGCCTGGTTCGATGCCAACGGCCAGGCGATCGCGGTCGGCGGCCTGAATGTCGAGCCCGCGCCGGGACGTCCCGGCACTGGCCGCATGCGGCGTTTCTACGTGCACCCGGCCTGGCGCGGCCACGGCCTGGCGCGGCGGCTGGTCAACGCGGTGCTGGCCAGCGCGCAAGGCCACTTCAGCCGCCTGCATGTGAATTGCGAGAGCCCCGAGTCCGCGTCCTTCTGGAGCCGCTGCGGCTTCGCCCCAATCGACGCGCAGCGCGAGCCGATCGAGCGCCCGGCCCGCTACACCCACGTGCGGCTGCTCCCGCGCTACCAGGCGGCCTGAACGCGCGGCCGCGAAGGCTCGGGCCGCTTCGGGCCGCTTCAGGCCGCTTCACGCCGGCTTTGGCGGCCAGTGCTTCGCGCAGACCTCGGCGACGTGGGGCAGGGCCTCGATGCGCTGCAGCAGCGCGAAGAAGGCCGGCCGCTGTTCCTCGAGGAACTTCCGCGACCCCGACCACTTCGACACGATCACCGCCATCACGTCGAGCGCGCCCGGCCGCGCGCCGCTGAGCCACGGATCGCCGGGGAACATGTCCGCGAACAGCGCCCAGTGGTGATGCAGACGGGCCTTCGTGCCGGCCACGATGGCGTCGTGATCGGCCTTGTCGGTGCGGGTGGTATAGCGGCCCGGGTAGTCGATGACGCTGATGCAGCTGTAGCAGTTGGCCGCGATGTAGACCAGGCCGCGCAGCACGCGGTCCCGCTGGCGCTCGTCGTCGCCGAGCAGCCCGGCCGCCGGGAAGCGCAGGCCCAGGTGCATCAGGATCGCGCCGCTTTCCGTCAGCACCTCGCCCTCGGGCGTGCGCAGCGTCGGGATCTGCATCAGCGGATTGAGCGCGCGCAGCGCCTCCTGCGCCGAGGCGTCCTCCCACGACGAGGCGTGTACCGTGCGGTAGGCCTGCCCGCACCAGCGCAGGCCGATCTCCACGATCGACGAGCCGGAGCCCTGGGTGCCGTACAGGACGTAGCCGGCGTCCGACGCCGGACTGGAGACGCTCATGTCGAACTCCACGGGAATGGGGAGCGGCGAGTGTAGGAGCCGGTCGTGCCGCCCGGCGGAAGCCCGCGTGCCGGGCAGGGCGGTGGGCCCGGCCGGTCAGCGCTCGAAGAACTTCATCCGCTCCTCGTCGGCCGGATGGGTGTTGAAGGCGATGCGCAGCAGCTCGCCAGCGCCCGCCTTGGCGTGCTCGCCGACCTCGCGGCCCAGCGTCTTCGGCTCGGAGGCGCGCTCGGCCTTGGCCTGCGCGGTCCTGGCCGCGCGCCACGCCCCGATGCGCTCGAACAGCAGCAGCATCGCGCGCGGCGAGCGGCCGCTGTCGATCAGCAGGCGCTTGGCCTGCGCATCGGCCTCGCGCTCGAAGTCGCGCGAATAGCTGGCATGCGTCAGCGCCGCCGGCGCCGCGGTGGCATTGACCACGTACAGCACCCGGTCGAAGACCGCGTCCGCGCGCCCCGCGCCGTCCAGTCGCCCGACGATCACGCCCGGCTGCTGCGCCGGCCCGGTGTTGTGGAAGACCAGCCGCCGCGCGATCTCGCTCGGCTCGTTCAGCCGGAACAGCGGGGTGCTGGCGCGCAGGCGCAACTGGTCGAGGAACACGCGGCGCGTCCAGTCGATCACCGCCGGCCCCGGCTTGATCGCGGGATCGGCCAGCAGCGGACGCAGCAGCGCGAAGTCCGCGCCGTTGTCCCGCGTGGGCGGCAGGCCGGCGCCGAAGCCGTTGTCCCGGCCGGTCCAGTCGAGCCGGTTGAACCAGTCCCCCGAGTCGTAGCTGTTGCGGTCCATCGACTTGGACCGCAGCAACTCCCCGCCGGCATGGAAATACGAGATCCCCTGGCTCAGCGCGTTGATGCCCAGGGCGACGGCCTGGGTGCGGGCGCGGTCCTCGGCGCTGGTGGCGCGCGGCAGCTTCAGCACCAGGGCGTCGAACAGCGTCTGGTTGTCGTGGTTCTCGAC
>NZ_VOSR01000026.1:0-5014 GCF_007997345.1 Mitsuaria sp. TWR114 | reverse complement strand
CGCGCTTCCTGCCGGCCTACCAGGAGCTCGCGGCCTGGCTGCGCGACGGCCGTCTCGGCGCGCTGCACGGGTTGCAATCGAGCTTCTGCTTCCCCGCGCCCTACGACCCCGACAGCCGCATCTTCAGCCCGGCGCTGGCCGGCGGCGCGCTGCTGGATGTCGGCATCTACAACCTGACCGCCACGCGCTGGGTGCTGCAGCACGCGCTCGGCGAGGTGCCGCCGCTGGTGGACCTGCAGGTGCGAGCCAAGCTCGCGCCGACCGGCGTGGATGCGCGGCTGGCGGTGGCGCTGGACTTCGGCGACGGGCTGGTGTCGCAGTTCCATTGCGCGGTGGACACCTTCGCGCCCAACACGATGCAGGTGCTGGGCGCGGCTGGCGCCATCGTGCTGCCGGAGACCTTCTGGGAAGCGACGCGTCTGCAGTGGCTGCCGGCGCGCGGCACGGTCGAGACGATCGAGCGCCCCTTCGAGATCAACGGCTTCGAGAACGAGATCCGCGAGGCGATGCGCTGCGCCCGCGCCGGTGAGATCGAAAGCCCGGTGGTCCCGCATGCGGAGACGCTGGCGGTGCTCGGCTGGATGGATCGCATCCGCGCGCTGGCCGGCGTGCGCTATCCCTTCGACGACGACTTCCCGCCGCCGCGCTGACGCGGCCGGGAGAAGACCACAGGAACAGCCAGCAGCGAGGCCTCATGGAGACACGACCCGGCGCCTTTTCCGACTCGATCCCCGTGCCGCGTCCCGACAGCCCGGCGCTACGGATCGAGCGCGCGGCGCCCGACGACCTGCCGCGCATCGAGAACCTGATGCAGTTCTACAACTACGACCTCAGCGAGTGGACGCCGGTGGCGTTCGCGCCCGAGGGGCGCTACCAGCTGCGGCCCAAGGCGCCGTACTGGGCGCAGCCGGACGTGCATCCGTTCCTGATCTGGGTCGGCGACGAACTGGCCGGCTTCGCGGTGGTCGACCGCGACTGCGAGGACAGCCAGTCCGACCACAACATGGGCTACTTCTTCCTCGCGCGGGGCTACCGCGGCCACGGCCTGGCGGCGCGCGCGGCCGGCGAGGTATTGGCGCGCTTCCCGGGCCGCTGGGAGGTCTACCACCTGATGGCCAACACCCCCGCCGCGCAGTTCTGGCCCGGCGTCATCCGCGGCCGCGCCGCCGGCGAGATCGATCGCGAGGTCCGCACCCTCCACGGCGACGAGTGCTGCCTCTACCGCTTCACCGTGGCGCTGCCCGCCGGCGCCTGAGCCCACCACGTCCCCTCACGAAAGTTCCGCCATGCAGCTCATCGGCATGCTCGACTCCCCCTACGTCCGCCGCGCCGCGATCGCGATGCAGCTGCTGGGCCTGCGCTTCGAGCACCGCTCGCTGTCGGTGTTCCGCACCTTCGACGAATTCAGCCGCATCAACCCGGTCGTCAAGGCGCCGACCTTCGTCTGCGACGACGGCACGGTGCTGATGGATTCGACGCTGATCCTGCAGTACGCGCAGTCGCTGTCGCCGGGACGGGCGCTGCTGCCGCCCAGCGATCCGGCGCTCAAGCGCGCACTGCGGCTGATCGGCCTGGCGCTGGCGGCCACCGACAAGAGCGTGCAGGCGGTGTACGAGCAGCAGCTGCGCCCGGACGACAAACAGCATGCGCCCTGGCTCGAGCGGGTGGGCGCCCAACTGCGCGCCGCGCTGCTGGAACTCGAGGCGGAGATGGGCAAGGCGCGCTCTCGGCCGAGCGCGATGCGATCGGCCTGGCGGGCATCACGATCGGGGTGATGTGGGAATTCGTCCGGCAGATGACGCCGGAGCTGCTGCCGCCGGCGGAGCGGCTGCAGACGCTGATCGCCTATGCGACCGAGGTCGAGCAGCTGCCCGAGTTCCGCGCCGCGCCTCACGGCGACGGCCTCGTCCAGCCCTGCGGGGGCTGAACGAGGCCGGGGACGCGTCAGCGTGTCGCCGCGGCGGGACCGCCGCCGGTGCGCGGGAGGCTCTTGATCAGGTGATTGAGCAGCAGCGCGATCACGATCAGCACCGTCAGCCCAAAGGCCCAGGTGACCCATACCACCGGTACCAGCCAGCCGATCGCCGTCCCGGCCATCGGGGCGCCGGTGCCCGCCATCTCCATCAGCCAGCGCACGAAGGACTGGAGCATCTCGAGCAGCCCGGTGTCGAGGAAGGGCTCGGCCCAGGCCGGGAACTTGAACTCGACCGCGGCCTTGCCCAGCTCGGTGGCGCGGCCGGTGGAGAGCGCCTCCACCGTCCAGCGCACCAGGCCGGCCGCCGCCCAGGCCAGTCCGCTCCAGACCAGCGCGAACACGCCGGTCAAGGACCACAGCAAGGTCTTCATCGTCGCGCCGTCAGTCGTCGCTGGAGCCGGCGAAGCCGAAGATGCTCAGCAGGCTGGTGAACAGGTTGAACAGCGAGACGAACAGGCTGACCGTGGCCATCACGTAGTTCCGCTCGCCGCCGTTCACGATCATGCTGGTGTGGAACAGGATCATGCCCACCGACAGCAGCGCCACGACGCCCGAGACCACCATCGCCAGCATCGGCAGCTGGAAGAACAGGTTGGCCAGCGACGCCAGGATCGCGATGATCATGCCGGCGAACAGGAAGCCGCCCATGAAGCTGAAGTCCTTCTTGGTCGCCAGCACATAGGCCGACAGCACCAGGAAGGTCGCGCCGGTGGTGCCCAGCGCCAGGGCGATCGTGTTGGCGCCGCCGGGCAGGTTCAGGATGGCGCTCAGCAGCGGGCCCAGGGTGTAGCCCATGAAGCCGGTCAGCGCGAAGACCAGCGGCACCGACGCGGCGGAATGCTGCGTCTTGTGGATCGCGAACAGCAGGCCGAAGTAGCCGATGAGTGTCAGGATCATGCCCGGGGCGGGCAGCTTGAACGCCACCGCGGCCGCCGCCACCGCGCCGCTGAACAGCAGCGTCATCGACAGCAGCGCATAGGTGTTGCGCAGCACGCGCGCCACGTCGGCGCGCTGGGTGAAGACCGAATCGCCGCCGCTGGCGGTGGCGGCGTCCAGGCCGAGGGGGACGCCGGATGTCGTTGGTAGTCGCTCATGACTGGTTCTCCTGGATCCGAGTGAGCCGTTGGACGGAACGCGCGCTCTCGCGCGCACGAGGTGCGGACCTTAACGTCGTCTTCACTTCGTATAAACCTGCTTCAATCTCATTCTGCTGAAGCAATTTCCGATTCGTTGTCCATCGCCGGTTCCTGCGTGCCGCGACGCTGCAGCAGCTTGGCCACCAGCGGATGGTTCTGGCCGCGGCGCGAGTAGATGCCGTGGACGTCCTCGACGACCTCGGTCTGGCCGAGCAGGTGCAGGCCGGCCATCATCGACAGGTCGTCCGCGCCCAATCGGCTGACCGGGAAGACGCCCAGCCCGCGCGCGGCGAAGACGCTCATCAGCGCGCTGTCCTCGAACTCGCCGACGATCTGCGGCCGGATGTGGTGCTGCTCGAACCAGCGCTCCAGGCCCGCGCGCAGCGAGGCGTGGCGCGTCGGCAGCAGCACCGGCAGCGTCTCCAGCACGTGAGGGAAGCCCTTGTTCGGCGCGCGACGGGCGCGCTCGACCAGTTCCGCGGGGCCGTACCAGTCGACCGAGGTGCTGGCCAGCAGCTGGCTGGTGATGCGCAGCGTCGGATTCACCGGCGCGGGCTGGTCGGTCAGCACCAGGTCCAGGTGGTGCAGGGCCAGCTCGCCGATCAGCTGGTCGACCTCGCCCTCATGGCAGACGAGGCGCAGGTTCGGCGTGTCCAGGACCGGCGCCAGCAGGGCATGGGCCGCCAGCTTGGACAGGCCGTCGGACAAGCCCACCGACAGGCGCTGCACGCGCTGCGTGGCCGCCTCGTGGACCTCGTGCGGCACCATCTGGCCGATCTGGAAGATCTCCTCGGCGCGGGCGAAGGCGGCTTGGCCGGCCTCGGTCAGCACCAGGCCTCGGCCTTCCGGCTTGAGCAGCTGATGGCCCAGCGAGCGCTCGAGCTCCCGCACCTGCGCGCTGATCGTCTGCACCGCCATGCCGAGGCGGTCCGCCGCCCGGGCGAAGCCGCCCTCCTTGGCGACGACCCAGAAGTAGTGCAGATGGCGGTAGTTGAGGGCAGACATGAGAGGGCCTCCGAGAAAAACGAAGCCGGATCATAAATAACTTCGCTTAAACGGAAGTTAAGAAAGACTTATCGAAGGTTTTTCCGACGAGCCAACAAATCCGGTGCGCGTGGATTCGCCACTTGGCGGCGCAACGCTTCGCGCGTTTGACGCGCGCATCTTCACGCATTCTTCACGTCGCACTTCGATTCTTGTGCGGCCAGCGGTTCGGAAAAGCAGAACGCGCCGGCGGCCTCCCGGCCCCGGCGCGTTCGTCCGCCGCGCAATTCCCGCGGCGCGCTCCTCGGTCAGACGGCGTCCAGGCCCGCCTTCAGGTCGTCGCGCAGGTCCTCGAGGTCCTCGATGCCGGCGGAGATCCGCACCAGCGAATCGGTGATGCCCAGCCGCGCCCGCGTCTCCACCGGGATCGACGCGTGCGTCATCAGCGCGGGCAGCGAGATCAGGCTCTCGACGCCGCCCAGGCTCTCGGCCAGCGAGAAGATCCGCACCCGCTCCAGGAAGCGGCGCGCGCCGGCCAGGTCGGTGTCCAGCTGCACGCTGATCATCCCGCCACCGCCGCGCATCTGGCGCTGGGCGAGCGCCTGCTGCGGATGGCTCTCCAGGCCCGGATAGTGGACACGGCGCACCTTGGGCTGGCCTTCCAGCCAGCGGGCGAGCTCCAGCGCGCTCTCGTTGTGGCGCGCCATGCGCAGCGCCAGCGTCTTGAGCCCGCGCAGCGCGAGGAAGCTGTCGAAGGGGCCGGCGACCGAGCCCACCGCGTTGTGCAGGAACTCGAGCTGCTCGCGCAGCGCCGCCTGGCGCTGCTCGCCCCCGACCACGACCACGCCGGAGATGACGTCGCTGTGCCCGTTGAGGTACTTCGTCGCCGAATGCATCACCGCGTCGAAGCCCAGTTCCA
>NZ_VOSR01000259.1:0-8559 GCF_007997345.1 Mitsuaria sp. TWR114 | reverse complement strand
GCGGCCAGCAGCGCCTCGCGCGCCAGCTCCAGGTACTTGACGTAGTGACCGTGCCAGACGATGTCCATCGGGTCCAGGTCGTGGAAGGCCGGGCTCAGCTCGATCTCATGCCAGAGCTCAGCCATACAGGCTCCAGTCCCGGGCGCGGATGGCCTCGATCAGCGCGCCCAGCTCGCGATCCAGGGCGCGGTCCTCGACGATCAGCGGCAGGCGCGCGGCCAGGTCCGATTGCATCGCGGCGAGCGCGGGGCTCAGCGTCAGCGGCGCGAGCCGCTCGCGCAGGCCCAGGCCCTGGCGGCAGGCGATGAGCAGGCCGGCGGCGACCTGCTCGGTCAGGTCCAGCACCCGCAGCGCATCGCGCGCGGCGATGGTGCCCATGCTGACCTTGTCCTGGTTGTGGCACTCGGTGGAGCGGCTGAAGACCGAGGCCGGCATGGTCTGCTTGAGCGCCTCCGCGGTCCAGGCGGACACGCTGATCTGCAGCGCCTTCAGGCCGTGATTGATCGGCGCGCGCTCGCCGCTGGCGCCGGTCAGGTTGGCCGGCAGGCCGTGGTTGTAGCGCGCGTCCACCAGCAGCGCCAGCTGGCGGTCCAGCAGGTCGGCCAAGTTGGCGACGGCCGTCTTCAGCGTGTCCATCGCCATCGCGATATGGCCGCCGTAGAAATGGCCGCCATGCAGCACGCGCTCGCCGACCGGATCGATCAGCGGGTTGTCGTTGGCGCTGTTGAGTTCGTTCTCGATCAGCAGCCGCAGCCAGGGCAGCGCGTCCTCCACGACGCCGATGACGTGCGGCGCGCAGCGCAGCGAGTAGCGATCCTGCAGCCGCTCCTCGTTGCGCGAGGGGCGGTCGCTCGCCAGGTCGCCGCGCAGGCGCTGCGCCACGCGTTGCTGGCCGGCATGCGGCTTGGCGGCGAAGAGCGTCTCGTCGAAGTGGTGCGCGTTGCCCGCGCTGGCGACGACATTCATCGCGGTGATGCGGGTGGCCAGGTGGGCCAGGTACTCGGCGCGCTCGAAGGCCAGGCAGGCCAGTCCGGTCATGACGGCCGTGCCGTTCATGATCGCCAGGCCTTCCTTGGGGCGCAGCCGCAGCGGCGTCGCGCCCACGGCCCGCAGCGCATCGGCGGCCGGCAGGGTCTGGCCGTCGACGCTGACCTCGCGCTCGCCGCACAGCACGGCGGCCAGGTAGGACAGCGGGGTCAGGTCGCCGCTGGCGCCGACCGAGCCTTCGCTCGGGATCAGCGGCAGGATGTCGTGGCGCAGCAGGCACTCGATCTGGCGCAGCAGGTCCAGGCTCACGCCCGACAGGCCCTGGCACAGCGAGGCCAGGCGCGCGCCCAGCACGGCGCGCGTCTGGGTCGGCGTCAGCAGCGCGCCGGCGCCGATGCCGTGGTAGGTGTAGAGGTGATGCGGCAGTTCCGGCACCAGCGCCGGGGGCACGGCCACGGTGCAGGAATCGCCGTAGCCGGTGGTGACGCCGTAGATCACGCCGTCCTCGGCGAGCAGCCGGGCGACGAAGTCGGCGCCGGCCTCGATGCGCGCCTCGAAGTCGCCATCGCGGCCCAGCTCGGCCGAGGCCTCGCGCCGCGCCAGGGCGCAGATGTCCTCGATGCGCAGGCGGCGGCCGTCAAACAGGATGGGCGGCATGGGGGTCGAGCTGGGCGCGGTCCCAGAAGGCGTAGAAGTTGAACCAGTCATAGGGCGAGCGGTGCAGGCGCTGGGCCAGCGCATCGGCGAATCGTTGGGCATAGCCGGTCATGGCGGCCTCGCGGGCGCGACGCGGCAGGTGGACGGTCTCGGCCAGTTGCTCGAACTCGAGCGCATAACCGTCGGCCTCGTGCAGGCTGAGCATCAGGAAGAGCGGGCAGTTCAGCAGGCCGGCGATCAGGTAGGGACCGACGGGGAAGTCGGCTTCGTCGCCCAGGAAGGGCACGCGCACCGTCTTGCTGCCGCGCACCGGTACGCGGTCGCCGGCGATGGCCAGGAACTCGCCCGCCTGGACCTTGGCCGCGAGCTTCAGCGTCAGCGCCATGTCCAGGTCGGTCACCTCGATCAGGTTCACCCGGGTCTCGGGTCGCAGCCGGCGCAGGATGCGGTTGAAGGACTCGGCATGCCGGGTGTGGACCAGCACGTTGACCTTGAAGTCGGGCCGCTGCTCGGCCAGCGCCTGGCACAGCTCCAGGCAGCCCATGTGCGCGGTGACGAGCACGCCGCCCCGGCCCTCGCGCGCGAGCTGGTGCAGGGCCTCGGCGCCGCGCTCATGCACGCGCTCCATCGGATAGCGGCCGGCCATGGCGAGCAGCTTGTCCAGCAGGGTCTCGGCGAACAGGCGAACGTGGGCCAGGCCCTCGCGCCAGCCGGCGTCGGGCCTCACGCGGCGCAGGTAGCCCAGACTGTGGGCGCGCAGCGTCGGTCGCGCGAGCCAGTAGCTCAGGACCACCGGCCACAGCAGCACGCGGAACGCCGTGCGGCCGAGCACACGATGCACGCCGAAGAGCAGCCAGATGCCGCCCACGAAGGTGCTTTCGCCCATCGCGGCCCAGTGCCGGGCCGTCATGCCGACCACCGCCGCCACAGCAGCACGGGCGCGCGCCACAACATGCCGAAGAACAGCCGCGTGTGCATGGCCGAGATCAACACGTTGTCGCGCCAGACGCGGAAGTGGGAGATGCCGTCCTCGGGATAACGCACCCGCGTGGGCTGGTTGATCACCGGCACGCCGGCCCAGACCAGGCGCACCGCGATCTCGACGTCGAAGTCCATGCGCCGGCCGATCCGGGCGCGCGTCAGCAACTCGACCGTCGGCGCCAGCGGATAGACGCGGAAGCCGCACATGGAGTCGCGCACGGCCATCGACAGCGTGTTGATCCAGACCCAGATGTGCGTCGCGTAGCGGCCGTAGAGCCGGCCCTTGGGCACGCTGGCGTCGTAGACCGGACAGCCGCAGATGAAATGCGAGGGATGCTGGCGCGACTGCGCGACGAAGACCGGCACGTCCGCCGTGTCGTGCTGGCCGTCGGCGTCGATCTGCAGCGCGTGGGTCCAGCCCGAGGCCTGCGCCTGGCGCAGGCCGGCCATCACCGCGCCGCCCTTGCCCTGGTTTTCGGGCAGGCGCAACAGCGTGATGCCCTCCTCCTTCGCCAGCGCGTCGAGCGCGCGGGCGCAGCCCGGTTCGCTGCCGTCGTCGACCAGCAGCACCGGCAGGCCATGGGCGCGCAACGCGCGCGCCACGCGGGCGACGGGCACCGCGTGGTTGTAGACCGGAATGACGGCGCCCAGCGTCATGACGTGGCGACCTCGCCGAACTGCACCCGGCCGCTGGCGTGCTGGCCGCCCGCCTCGGACTGGTAGCGGAAGCTCAAGCGGCCCGGCGCCTGCCAGTCCAGCGTCAGCATCAGCCGCGTGCCCGGCACGACCACGCGCTGGAACTTGAGGGCCTCCACGCCGGTGAACTCGCCGGCGATGTCGAAGAGCTCGCGACCGAACAGCAGCACCCAATCGAGCTGCGCCACGCCGGGCAGCACCGGGTGCTCGGGGAAATGGCCATCGAACTGGGGGAGCGTGGCCTCGATCAGCAGCGCCAACTCGACATGATCGCCGTCACGCTTGAACGCGCGCACCGGCGGGCGGCGCGGATCGAACTCGGCCATCAGCCGGGCTTGCGTGGACTTGCCCTGCGCATTGCGCGGCAACTCCGGCAGGAAGCGCCAACGGCGCGGCAGCGCCAGGCGCTCGACCACGCCGAGCAGCTGCGCGCGCAGGGCCTCGGACAGCGCGCGACGGCCCTGGGCGTCATGCAGGGCCCAGCCCTGCGCGCTCGGCACGGCCACCACGCCGATCTGCGGACGCGGCTCGTCCAGCAGGACCAGCCGCAGCGCCGTCAGCAGCCCGCCCTTCAACAGGCAGTCCTCGACGGCCTGCAGCGACACCCGCTTCTCCGCGATCTTGACGACGCGATCGGCCCGGCCGCGCAGCTCGAAGCCACCGTCGACCGCGATCGCCCGGTCCGCGCCCAGCATCCAGTCCGCGCCGGGCAGATGCGGCGACCGGATCGCCAGCAACCCGTCCTCCAGCCGCCATTGCACCTGCGGCAGCGCCTGCCAGTGCACGGCGGCGCCGGGATCGCGCTGGCGCCAGGCGACGCCGCCGGTCTCGGTGCTGCCGTAGACCTCGATCGGCGCACGGCCGAAGACGCGCAGCGCATCCGGCACCGCGGCATCCGGCAGCGGCGCGCCGGAGCTGAACACCTGGCCCACCCGCGCCGCCGCCGGCGCCTCGGCCGGCAATCGGCCCAGGTGCGTCGGACTGGCGATCAGGATGGCTCGCTCGCCCGCGGGCAGCAGTTCGGCCAGGTCCTCGAGATAGACCAGGCTGCGCGCCTGCAGCGCGCGACCGGTGGCCAGCGGCCACAGCACGCGGAACAGCAGTCCGTAGACATGCTGCGCCGAGACGCTCGCGATCACCGTGGCGTCCGGGCAAACGGCGCCGAAAGCCTCTTCGAGCGCGTCGATCTCGTCGAAGAGCTGGCGCAGCCGCTTGTGGCAGGCCTCAGGCGCGCCGGTGGACCCGGAGGTGAAAACGACCAGGCCGTCAGCGTCGGGATCCAGGGGAGCGCTCGCGGCGGGCGCGAGCGCCTCGCGGGCGGCATGGGCGGCATCGGCGTCGTGGGCCTCGATCGGCCGCACGCGCGGCAGGTCGGCCAGGTCGCCGCTGTCGCCGGCCCAGCCCGCGACCTGCGCGCGCAGCGCGGCTCGCGTCGCCGGCGTCAGATCGCCCGGCAGCCAGGCCTGCTTGCCGGCTTGCCACAGGCCGAAGAGCGCCGCCGAGAACTCGATGCCATCGGCGAAGAACAGGGCGAAGCGCTGGCCGTCGGCCTGCTCGAATGCCGCCTGCCAGCGGCGCGCACGATCGTTGAAGGCCTCGCCCGACACCGGCGTCGCGCCCCGCCAGCCCATGCGGCGGGTCGGCTCGATCGGCTGGGCGAGCAGCGCGGCCAGTCGCTGGCTGGGGGTCATGCGCCCATCCTCGCGCGCACGCGGCGGCGCAGCAGCCATTCGCCGCCCATCAGCAGCCCCATCAGGAGATACGCGATCAGGCCGCTGTACAGGGCCCAGACACGCTCGCTGGCCCACAGCGCCGTGCCCAGCGCGATCAGGCCGTTCAGCACGAAGAAGCCGCACCAGACCTGGGTCACGCGGCGGGTGTAGCGGATGGCTTCCGGGGGCAGCTCGGGATCAGTCAGGCGCGCGAGGCGCTCGATGACGGTGGGCCCGCGCCACAGGCTCAAGGCGAAGACAGCGAACATGGCGGCGTTCACGAGCACCGGATACAGCTTCAGCGGCAGGCTGCGGTTGACCAGCACCGTCAGGCCCGCCAGCAGCAGCGCGGCCACGACGACCCAGCGCACCTGGGCCCGGCCCTGGCCGCCGACGGTCATGCGCAGCAGGCCCAGCACCAGCAGCAGCAGCGCCATGGTGCGCGGCTCGACATGGCCCAGGCCGGCGAAGACCAGCAGCGGATAGGCGGCCGTCAGGGCCACCACGAGGGCCCATCGCATGGAGGAACCCAATCAGGAGTTCGTGGGGGCGACGGCGCCCTCGAACCCGGTTTTCGCGTGGGTGCCGGACTCGGCCTGCAGCAGGCCCTGCAGCGCGTTGATCACATCCTGCAGCGTGCGCACCGTCTTGAAGGCCTCGGGCTGCAGGCGCTTGCCCACCAGCGGCTTGAGCCGGACGATGAGGTCGACGGCGTCGATGCTGTCGATGTCGAGGTCCTCATACAGGCGCGCCTGGGGTGTGATGCGCTCGGCGTCGATGTCGAACGTCTCGATGAGGATGGTGCGCAGGCGTTCGAAGATGTCTTGGTCGGTCATGGCCGGTTCTCTCGGGGCGGCGGGGCGCGCTCAGGCGGGGAGCTTGCGGTGCGCGGCGACGAACTCGGCCAGCGCGCGGATGCTGGCGAAGTGGCGGCGGGTCTCCGCGGAGTCCGCGCTCATGCTCACGCCGTAACGCTTCTGCAGCGCCAGGCCGAGTTCGAGCGCGTCAATGGAGTCCAGGCCCAGGCCCTCGACGAACAGCGGCTGCTCCGCGTCGATGTCCTCAGGGCTGAGGTCTTCCAGTTGGAGTGCCGAGATCAGCAACTCCTTGATTTCTTGCTGCAACGCTTGCATGGCTCCCGGGGACCGTGTCGTGTCTTGTCGATGGACTGAAATACTGGATCAGGTGTTCCGTCAGATGGCGCGCCGCCAATGAGGCCTCGCCACCAGCGGCTTCCAGGAACGGCGACGGCGACAGGTCGTCGGCCACCTCGAGGCTGAAATGCAGCGGACGCTCGGCGACCTGCCACCAGGGCTGCCCCTTGAAAAGTCCCAGCGGTTCGCAGCGGATGTGAACCGGGGTGATGGCCAAGCCGCCGCGCAGAGCGATCTGCGCGGCGCCTCGTTGCATTTTCAGGGGCTGCCCGGGGCGCGTTCGCGTGCCTTCGGGAAAGATGATCAGGTTACCGCCGGCCCTGAGCTTGTCCACGCAGGCTTGCAGCAGGTCGGCGCCCGAATTGTTGCAGATGTAGCCCGATGCCAGCACGGGACCCCTCGTACTGGGGTGGTTCGCAAGTGTTGACTTCACCACGCAAAGCGCGTCCGGCACATGGCCGATCAGGAAGACGACGTCGATCAGGGTCGGATGATTGGCCAGCACCAGCAGGCCGCGGCGCTGCAGGCGTTCGATGCCGCGCCACTCGTAGGTGATCAGTCCCAGGAAGCGCATCCACCGGACGAAAAGCCGGAACACCCACCCGATCAGCGCCCGCGCCCAGCGACCGCGGCGCTCGGCCGAACGGACCGTCAGGCGCAGCAGCGGAAAAACAACAACCCCCAGCAGGAGGCCGCCGATGCCGAAGCAGCCGAAGGCGATCGCGGTCGCCGCGATGCGCCAGAGCCGGCCAGGCCACGCCGCCAGCTCACGCATGGCGACTCCAGTGCCAGTGGCCCTGGCGGAGCTCGGACGCCGCGCCCGCGAGGACCTGGAGGGCGGCGAGGTCCGGGGGCAGTGACGAGGAAGGGCGAGTCGCAGCCGACACCGACACTGACGCTGGGGACGGCGCAGCTTCCAGGCGGACCTCGTCGCGGCCTCGATCAGCGCGGCCCAGGCGCGCATCGGATGCGGCTCGGCCTCGAACGCCTGATAGGGCTCGGGCAGCGAGCTCTCCACGCTGACCACCAGCACCTGGGAGGCGCCGTCGGCCAGCAGGCCCAGCGCCTCGCAGACGCCGGCGGCGGCGCTGCAAGGCCCTGCGGACACGGCGGCGTAATTGGCCTGGTCGCCGCGGGCGATCGAGTACAGCGCGCTGCTGGCGTTGTGCACCGACAGGCTGAAGGCGGTCGGCGACAGCGGCTCGCCGCCGGCGAGCTGTCGCAGCAGTGACACGGAGCGGGCGATCTCGCCCCAGCGCGACGCGAAGACGACCGGCCCGGTGAGCGATTCGCCCTGGGCCCAGAAGGCGGTCTGCAAGGCGGCGCGTCCCAGCGGATCGATGCGCCGACGCGTCATGGGCGGCAGCTCGGCGAGCGGCGGACTGGCGTCCCCCGCCAGTTGCGTCAGGTCAGGGCTTGCCAGCCAGGCGTGCCAGAGCGCGCGGGTCGCAGTCCTGGGGCCCAGGCGGCCCAGTGGCGAACTCTGAAAGACGGCATCGAAGTGGAAATACAGCGGCAACGATGCCGTGGCTGGCGGGATTTGGCCGGCCGCAAGCATAGGGGATCACTTCCGCGACGGCATGAGGATCGCCACCAACGAACAACACCCCGCGAGGCAAAAGTCCCGCGGGGTGTGGTTATCAGTTGCAGCTCAGCGTCGCCAACCCCTTCCCGGCCCCCGCCACATTGAGCAGCCGCTGCTTCACGCAGGCCGGGTCCTGCACCGTGTACGCATACGGGATGCCGACCGGGAAGTTCGCCGTCGTCGTCCAGTCGGTCGCGTCGCGCGAGGGGCTGGAGCCGCTCGCCACCCACTTGATGCCGTAGGTCGCGAAGTCCGCCGGGCTCTTCACGTTGTTGTTGCGCAGCTCCCAGTAGCCGATGGCGGAGCTGTCCCGCGAGGTCACCGGGTTCTGCGCGTTCTCGAAGTAGTTGCCCTCGATCAGCGAGTAACCGCCCATCCGGATGTTGGCCCCCGAGGTGAGCACGTTCGAATACAGGTTGTTGTAGAGGTGGGTGTAGCCCGCGCGCTGCAGCGGCAGCCGCGACACCACGTTGCTGTACACGTTGTGGTGGAAGGTGATGTAGCGGTCGCTGGCATCGCTGTCGCTGGAGCCGATCAGCCCGACCTTCTGGTGGTCGTGGATGTAGTTGTACGAGTAGGTGATGTGATGCGCGCCCGCCTTGCTGTCGATCAGGCCGTCGAACTCGAGGTCACCGGCGCCGGCGCAGTCCTTCGTCGAGCTGAAGAGCGTGTTGTGGTCGATCCAGATGTTGCTCGGCACCCCGCCGCTCTGGCCCTCGATGCCGATCGCGTCGATCTTCCCGGGCAACAGGCCGATCGTCATGTTGCGGATGATGATGTTGCTGGC
>NZ_VOSR01000258.1:0-14883 GCF_007997345.1 Mitsuaria sp. TWR114 | reverse complement strand
CCAGATGACGCAGCAGAACGCGGCGCTGGTCGAGGAATCGGCCGCGGCGGCGGAGTCGCTGAAGGACCAGTCGGCACAGCTGGTCGACGCGGTGGCGAGCTTCAAGCTGGGCTGACCGGGCACGGCCGCTGGCCCTCACCCCCCGCCCTCCCGCAAGCGGGCGAGGGAGCCAGTGGCAGCGCGCCGCCCGAGAGCATCCCCCTCTGCGAAGGGGCCAAGGGGTGCTCGGTAAACTGCCCCGATGAATGCGCCAATGCAAGGGGCCGGGCTGGCCCGCTGGACCCATCGATACGCGAGTCTGGGGCCGGATTTCTACACCGAGCTGCCCGGCACCGGCCTCCCCGACCCGCACTGGGTCGCCACCAGCCCCGATTGCGCCGCCCTGCTGGGCTGGCCCGCCGACTGGTGGACCCGCCCCGAGATGCTCCCGGCCTTCAGCGGCAACGCGCCGCTGCCCGGCATGAAGCCGCTGGCCACCGTGTACAGCGGCCATCAGTTCGGCGTGTGGGCCGGCCAGCTCGGCGACGGCCGCGCGCTGCTGCTGGGCGGCGTCGACGGCCCGAACGGCCATTTCGAACTGCAGCTCAAGGGCGCCGGCCTGACACCCTACTCGCGTCGCGGCGACGGCCGCGCGGTGCTGCGCTCGTCGATCCGCGAGTTCCTCTGCTCCGAGGCGATGGCCGCGCTCGGCATCCCGACCACCCGCGCGCTGGCCATCACCGGCTCCACCACGCTGAAGGTGCAGCGCGAGCGCGTCGAGACCGGCGCCGTCGTCACCCGCGTCGCGCCCAGCTTCCTGCGCTTCGGCCACTTCGAGCACTTCACCCACCACGGGATGGAGGCCCGCACGCGCGAGCTCTTCGACTTCTTCATCCGCCACCACGCGCCGGAATGCGCCACCGCGCCCAATCCCGTCACCGCCGCGCTGGCCAAGGTCGCCGCGCAGACCGCGGAACTCGTCGCGCAGTGGCAGGCCGTGGGCTTCATGCATGGCGTGATGAACACCGACAACATGTCGATGCTGGGCCTGACCATCGACTACGGCCCCTTCGGTTTCATGGACGGCTTCGACCCCGGCCACATCTGCAACCACTCGGACCATCAGGGTCGTTATGCCTTCGCGCGCCAGCCGCAGGTGGCGTTCTGGAACCTGCATGCGCTGGCCCAGGCGCTGCTGCCGCTGATGCCGGGCGTCGACACCGACGCCGAGGCGGCCGGCGATGCGCTGATCGAGTCGCTGGAGATCTACCGCGAGCGCTTCGGCACCGCGCTGCTCGGCGCGATGCGCGCGAAGCTGGGCTTGAGCGCGGAGGTCGACGAGCGCGGCGAGGACGGCCCGCTGATCGACGACTGGCTGCGGCTGCTCGCCACCCATCGCACCGACTACACGATCGCGCACCGGCGCCTGTCGGGCTTCGATCCGGCGCAGCCGGTCGAGGCGCCCGCCCATGCGGCCCTGCGCGACCTGTTCCTGGACCGCGCGGCCTTCGATGCCTGGGCCGGGCGTTACGCGGCGCGCTTGAAGATCGAGCCGGCGGACGCACATGCGACCCGTGCCGCTCGCATGGACGCGGTCAATCCGGCGGTGGTGCTGCGCAACCACCTGGCCGAGACGGCGATCCAGCGGGCCGAGGCCGGCGACTTCGACGAAGTGCGCCGGCTGCTGGAGGTGCTGCGCCGCCCGTTCGACGCGCCCGCCCAGGCGTCCGACGCCGACTTCCCGCCCGACTGGGCGCAAACGCTAGAGGTTTCCTGTTCATCATGAGCCGCTACGACAAGTTCACCGAGAACGCCACCGAGGTCGACCGCGACCGCGACACCGCCTACCCCGTCCGGAAGACCGATGCCCAGTGGCGCGAGCAGCTCGACCCGACGCAGTACCAGGTCGCCCGCCACGCCGCCACCGAGCGCGCCTTCACCGGCAAGTACTGGGACCACTGGGAGGCCGGCCGCTACAACTGCGTCGGCTGCGGCACGCCGCTCTTCCAGGCCGACACCAAGTTCGACGCCGGCTGCGGCTGGCCCAGCTATTACGAGCCGATCAACGCCGAGGTCATCGAGCGCGTCGTCGACAAGACGCATGGCATGGTGCGCGTCGAGGTGCGCTGCAACCGCTGCGGCACCCACCTGGGCCACGTCTTTCCCGATGGCCCGGAACCGACGGGCGAGCGCTTCTGCATCAATTCGGCCGCGATAGACTTCGAGCCCCAGCGCTGAGCGCTGCCGAACTGGTCCCTGAATGAAGCTGTTGCTCGATTTCCTGCCGCTCCTGCTGTTCTTCGTCACGTTCAAGTACGCCGATGGGCAGCCGGAGTGGGCAGCGGCCTTCGCGACCGAGCACCTGGGTTTCCTGGTGTCCGGCGGCAAGGTCGGCCCCACCGAGGCGCCGGTGCTGCTGGCCACCCTGGTCGTGATGTTCGCCACCATCGCCCAGGTGCTCTACCTCAAGCTGCGCCGCCGCAAGGTCGACCTGATGCTGTGGGTCAGCCTGGGGCTGGTGATGACGCTGGGCGCGGCCACCGTCTACTTCCACAACGAGACCTTCATCAAGTGGAAGCCGACGATGCTGTACTGGGCGTTCTCCGCGGCCTTCCTGGTCAGCCATCTCTTCCTCGGCAAGAACCTGCTGCGCAAGATGCTGGGCGCCGAGCTGCACCTGCCGGATCCGGTCTGGGCGCGCCTGAACTGGGCCTGGGTGACCTTCTTCGCCGCGATGGGTTTTGCGAATCTTTACGTCGCTTACTCGTACAGCACCGAGGCCTGGGCCAACTTCAAGGCCTTCGGGTCGACGGGGCTGATCCTGCTGTTCACGCTCGGCCAGGGCGTCTACATGAGCCGGCACCTGCCGCAGGAGAGCGAGGCCCCGGCCGAGGAGACCAAGCCATGAGCGGCGGCGCGGGACCTTCCCCTTCGTCGGCGCCGAACCCGGCGGCGACGCCGTCGGTCGAGATCGAGGCCCGGCTGCGGGCCGCGCTGGCGCCGGTCTCGCTCTCGCTGCGGGACGACACCGCCCACCACGCCGGCCACGCCGGCGCCCGCGAGGGCGGCCACTACTACCTCGAAATCGTGAGCCCGCGCTTTGCCGGTTTACCCAGGGTGGCGCGGCATCGGCTCGTATATCATGCGCTCGCCGATCTGATGCAGAAGGGCATACACGCGCTGGCCATCGATGCCCGCGCGCCCGACGAACAGCAGAAACCAGGTCCCTAGTAGCGCCGCCTGCCGGCGCTTTGTTTTGGAGCGTTCGCGCTCACCCGGGAGTCGAAAGGCCCTTTACCCATCATGAAGAAGTTTGTGCTTGCCGCCACCGTGGCGGCCATCGGCGCCGTGACCCTGCCGGCCATGGCCCAGAACATCGCGATCGTGAACGGCAAGCCCGTGCCCAAGGCCCGCGCCGACGTGCTGATCAGCCAGATCACGAAGGCCGGCCAGCCGCGCAGCCCGGAAATGGAATCGAAGGTGAAGGACGAGGTCGTCCTGCGCGAGATCTTCCTGCAGGAAGCCGAGAAGCGCGGCCTGAACAAGACCGACGACTACAAGAACCAGATGGAACTGGCGCGCCAGTCCCTGCTGATCCGCGAGCTGTTCTCGGACTACGCCAAGAAGAACCCGGTCAGCGAAGCCGACGCCAAGGTCGAGTACGAGAAGTTCAAGGCCCAGGCCACCGGCACCGAATTCCACGCCCGCCACATCCTGGTGGAGAAGGAAGAAGACGCCAAGGCGCTGATCAAGCAGCTCAACGGCGGCGCGAAGTTCGAGGACGTCGCGACCAAGAACTCCAAGGACACCGGCTCCGCCCAGAACGGCGGCGACCTGGGCTGGTCCGCCCCGGACGCCTACGTGCCCGAGTTCAGCGCCGCGATGGCCAAGCTCAAGGCCGGCGAGATGACGCAGGAGCCGGTCAAGTCGCAGTTCGGCTTCCACATCATCAAGCTGGAAGAGACGCGCCAGGCGCAGTTCCCGGCCTTCGACGACGTCAAGGGCCAGATCATCCAGCGCATGCAGCAGCAGAAGGTTGCTGAGTTCCAGGAAGAACTGCGCACCAAGGCCAAGACCGACTACAAGTTCTCCGCGAACTGATCGTCGTTCCGACCGGTCTTTGCTGTACCGTTCGAAGCCCGCGCCGCTGCCTGGCAGCCGCGCGGGCTTTTCACATCTGACGTTCCCCATGTCCGCGGGCATCGCGCCCCTCTGAGCTCTCCTCCATGACGGCTTCCCGACTTGCCCGCCGCCTGCTGCCCTCGCCGGAGTCCCTGGAACAGACCAAGGGGCTGAAGTGGCTCGGCCATTACCTGCGCGAGCGGCCCTGGCTGTGGGTGGCGCACCGCCGGCGCGTGGCGCTGGGGGCGGCGCTGGGGCTGGCGGTGGGCGTGATCCCGCTGCCGACGCAGATGCTGCTGGCGGCCGTCGTGGCGATCGTGTGCCGCGCCAACGTGGCGGCGGCAATTGCCGCCACCTGGCTGACGAATCCGCTGACGCTGGTACCGATCTGGACGCTGGCGATCTTCCTGGGCCGCCAGGTGCTGGGCATCCACGGTCCGATTTCCGCGCCGAGGGAACTGGCGCTCAATTGGGGCGATCCGGCCAGCTGGTGGCCGGCCATCGGCCAGTGGCTGTCGGAGCTCGGCGCGCCGCTGCTGGCGGGCCTGCCGCTGGCGGGCCTGCTGCTGGGCGCGACGCTCTACGTCGTGGTCTACGTCGGCTGGTGGGCCGTCATCCGCCTCGAGCGCCGCCGGCGCCTGCGCGAACGCGCGCTGCGCCTCTGATCCTCCCCCGCCGTCCTCGGTCTCAAAACCGCCGAAGGACACCGCTGGTTGGGGACGGTGGGCCTTGGGGTTCCGGCGCTTGCCGCCGGGGCCCCATGGCCCAGCGGCCAACGCACCGGTCTCAGCAGGCCGACAGCCTCACGCCGGCAGATCCGCCATCGTGATGTCCTGCAGATGCCCTGCCGAGATCCTCAGCTGCCGCTCGCAGCGCGCCGCGATGGCTTGGTCATGGGTGACCATCACCAGCGTCGTCCCCAGCTCCCGGTTGAGTTCGAACATCAGCGCCATCACCTGCTCGCCGGTCGCGTAGTCGAGGCTGCCGGTCGGCTCGTCCGCGAGCAGCAGCGCCGGCTGCTGCACGAAGGCCCGCGCCAGCGCCACGCGCTGCTGCTCGCCCCCCGACAGCACCCGCGGATAGTGCGACAGCCGCTGCCCCAGCCCGACGCGCTCGAGCATCTGCCGCGCCTGCGCGCGGGCATCGCGCTCGCCGCGCAGCTCCAGCGGCAGCATCACGTTCTCCAGCGCCGTCAGGTGGGCCAGCAGCTGGAAGCTCTGGAACACAAAGCCCAGGTGCGCGCCGCGCAGCGCGGCGCGGCCGTCCTCGTCGAGCGCGAACATGTCCTGCCCACGCAGCCGCACCGTGCCTTCGGACGGCGTGTCCAGGCCCGCGAGGATGGACAGCAGCGTGCTCTTGCCCGAGCCCGACTGCCCCAGCAGCGCGACGATCTCGCCCTCGCGCAGGTGGAAGTCCACGTCCGCGAGCACCGGCCGCGGATGCCCGTCGGCCGAGCGGAAGCGCTTGCCGACGCCATGGAGTTCGATGATGGATGCGGTCATGCGGTGCTCCTCACAGATGCATGCGGTCCTCGGCCAGCCGGTACAGGCGGCGCCAGACGAAGTGGTTCAGGCCCATCACGAAGACGCACATCACGCCGATGCCCAGCGCGATCCGCGGGAAGTCACCCTTGGCCGTCATCTCCGCGATGTAGCTGCCCAGGCCATGCGCCTTGAGCGTGGTGTCGCCCCAGGACACGTACTCGGCCACGATGCTGGCGTTCCACGAGCCGCCGCTGGCGGTGATCGCCCCGGTGACGAAGCTGGGGAAGACCGCCGGCAGCAGGTAGCGGCGCCATTTCAGCCAGCCGCTCAGGCCCAGGTTGCGCGCGGCGTGCCGCAGCTCGGCCGGGATGTTGGACGCGCCGGCGATGACGTTGAACAGCAGGTACCACTGCGTGCCGAAGATCATCAGCGGCGAGAGCCACACGTCTGGATCGAGTTTCCAGCGCACGATCAGCACCACGACCACCGGGAACAGCAGGTTGGCCGGGAAGGCGGCCAGGAACTGCGCCACCGCCTGCAGGCGACCGGACCAGCGCGGGTTCATCCCGATCCAGATGCCCACCGGCACCCACACCAGCGCCGCCAGCGCGATCAGCACCAGCACCCGCGCCAGCGTCACCAGGCCCAGGCCGAGCACATGGCCCGCCTCGGACCAGCCGACCTCGGCATGGACGAAGCGCACCAGCTGGTACAGCGCCACCATCACCGCGGCGGCCAGCACCGCATCCCAGGCGCGCTGCCACGCGGCCACGGCGATGCGCGGGCGTGCGCGGATCGAGGTGCCGTCATGGTGCCGGCGGAACCAGACCAGGCTGCCCTCGAGCCGGTCCACCAACCACGCCGCGGCGCGGCGCGTGAACGCGGTGCGGCGCAGCCAGTTCAGCATCCAGGAGTTGGGCGCGTTGTCGGTGCCGCTGTCCTCGAAGCGGAACTTGTCGGCCCAGGCGACCAGCGGCCGGAACACCAGCTGGTCGTAGAGCACGATGCCCACGAGCATCGCCACGATCGCCCAGCCGATCGCGCCGAGGTCGCGCGCCTCGATCGCCATGGCGATGTAGGAGCCGACGCCGGGCAGCTTGATGCTCTGGTCGGACACCGAGATGGCCTCCGACGCGACGACGAAGAACCAGCCGCCCGACATCGACATCATCATGTTCCAGAGCAGCCCGGGCATCGCGTAGGGCAACTCCAGCCGCCAGAAGCGCTGCCAGCCGGAGAGCTGGAACACCCGCGCGGCCTCGTCGAGCTCCGAAGGCACGGTGCGCAGCGACTGGTAGAGGCTGAAGGCCATGTTCCAGGCCTGCGAGGTGAAGATCGCGAAGATCGCCGCGCACTCGACGCCCAGCAGGTTGCCGGGGAACAGCGCGATGAAGCCGGTCACCGTGATCGACAGGAAACCCAGGATGGGGATGGACTGCAGGATGTCGAGCATCGGCACCAGCACCTTCTCGGCGGCGCGCACCTTGGCCGCGAGCACCGCGAAGACCGCGCTGAACAGCAGCGCCAGCACCATCGCGGCCAGCATGCGCAGGTTGGTGCGCAGCAGGTAGTAGGGCAGGTGGGACGGGTCCAGCGACAAGGGCAGCGGATCGCCCAGCGCGAAGGGACGCGTCATCTGCGCCGCGCCGTAGGCCAGCAGCACGAGCAGGCCCAGCACCAGCGGCAGCAGCGCCCAGTCCCAGCGATTGGTGCCCGCCTCGACCACGGGGCGGGGGAAGAATTGGCGGCGGTCCATGCGCGCTCTCTTCTCTACATGGATTCCAGGGAACAGACGACCCCCTGGGGCCCCCCGCGCGAAGGTCCGCAGGATGCCTGCGGCGGCCTTCAGAAACCTGTCCGCTGTCTGTCCGCTGTCTGGCCGCGCGCGGCCCGCGCGCCACCCGCGCCTCAGCGGCGCAGGCCGTGCGCCACCTCGAAGAAGGAGCCGAGCAGCAGGCTGTCGCGGCGCTCCTTCAGGCAGTACAGATGCGTCTCGGTGAAGGCCGGGTCGCCCTCGATGCGCACCGGGCGGAAGCGCGCGTCGGGGATGAATTCCGCCTCGGACACGACGCCGATGCCGATGCCGCGCGCGGCCGCCTCGCGCAGCGCCTCGCGGCTGCCGATCTCCATCGCGACGCGCGGCGTGATGCCCGCCTGGCGCAGCGCCGACTCGAGCGCGCGGCGCGTGCTCGATCCGGCTTCGCGCTGCAGTAGCGGCTGCTCGGCCAGCTCCCGCAGCGACACATGCTCCCGCGCGGCGAAGGGATGGTCGAGGTGGACGAAGAGGATGATCGCGTGCCGCGCGTAGGCCATGGTCTCGAAGCCCGGCGCGTCGTGGAAGCGCGCCAGCACGCCGACGTCGATCACGTAGTTCTCCAGGTCGCCGAAGACCTGCGCCGAATTGCCCAGCCGGATCGAGACGTCCACCTTGGGATAGCGCTGGCGGTAGGCGTCGACCATCTCGATGACGTGGAAGGGACCCACCGCGCCGAGCTTGAGCTGCCCGCGGGTGAGCTCCCCGCAGTCATGCAGCAGGTTGTAGGCCTCGACCTCCAGCGCGGCAAGCTGCCGGGCGATCGGCAGCAACTGGTGGCCGACGCTGGTCAGCTCGATGCGATGGCCGCGGCGGTGGAAGAGCTCCACCTTGTGCTGCTGCTCCAGGCCCTGCACCTGCGTCGTCAGGGTCGGCTGCGAGAGCCCGAGCGCCCGCGCCGCCGCGCTGAAGCTGCCATGGCGGGCGACGGCGAGGAAGGCGCGGAGCTTGGCGGCGGACATGTATAGACGCTCTCGATGATTTCTTGCGGTTGGTCATATTGATTCGATCGAGTGACGGTCACGTGACGTTCCTACGCTGCGCGGGCAGTTCCCCCTCAACCCGACCTGGAGTGCCCATGACCCGGACCCGTTTCCCGCGCCCGCCGGCGCATCGCTCGCCTGCGCGCTTCGCCGCGCTGTCCACCGCCCTGTTCACCGCGTCGATCGCGGCGCTGCTCGCCATGGCCCCGCCGCCCGCGCAGGCGCAATCGGCCCCGAGCCCGCTGGCCTCGTTCACGCGCACGCTCAACGCCGCGATCTCCGGCTACAACCGCGAGCACCTGAACGGCGTCTCGCCCGAGGCCTGCGCCGCGGCCTGCCTGGCCGATGCGCGCAAGTCGTGGTGCGTGAGCTTCGACTACTACAAGGCCTCGCAGCAGTGCGACCTCAGCGACAAGCGCGCGGCCGACGTGGGCGGGCTCAAGACCGACTACGCCGGCAACCCGTATGACCATTACGCGCTGATCCCCGGTCCCGGCGTACCCAACCCGATCGTGGGCCCCTACGGCCGGCGCCATGTGCTGGTGACCGGCATCGACGGCCTGCGTGGCGACGCGCTGTTCTGCGCCGGTTGCGCGACCACGCCGGCGCTGAGCCAACTCGCCGCGGTGGGCGCCTTCCACGGCAACGTGCTGGCCGGCGGTTCGCAGTCCACCTACAGCGGCCCGGGCTGGGGCACGCTGTTCACCGGCTACTGGGCGGACCAGCATGGCGTCACCGGCAACGACGCCAGCCTGCCGCTGCGCAAGCCGCATGTCTTCGACCGCATCAAGCAGGCCTACCCGACCGCCACGATCGCGGTGGTCGGTGACTGGGCCAACATCACCGGCAACCTCAAGCCCGTGGCGGCGGACTTCGTCGTGGCCAACGCAGCGAAGAACTCGCAGCAGGCGACGGATGCGGTCAAGGGCTGGTTGTCGTGGACGAACCCGCCGACCGCGATCTTCTATTACCTGCACAACGTCGACATCCACGCCGCCAGCTACGACCCCTACAACGCCTACTACCAGTCCAAGATCGCCGGCGAGGACGCGCAGATCCAGCAGGTGCTGGACGCCCTCTCGGCGCGGCCGACCTATGCGCAGGAGGAGTGGCTGATCGTCGTCGTCTCCGACCATGGCGGCACCGGCAGCGGCCATGGCGGCCAAAGCGCCGGCGAGCGCGATGCGGCGCTGGTGATGACCAACCGCTACCGCAATCCCACCAAGCCGGCCTACTGCCAGGGCGACCTGACCGGCACGCCGCTGCCCCAGACCGACGCGCTGACGCCTCACGTGCTGGACTTCCTCGGCCTGGTCAACGATACGGCCGGGAGCAAGCACCCCGCTTGCGGCAGCCACTGAAGGCGCCGGCTGAAGGCAAGCTGACCAGGGCCGGAGGAGGCGCGGCCCCTCCGGCCCTTCGACGCTCCGGCCCTGCGGCGCGCCCGGAGAGACCGAGCGGACGATCCATAGATCGCATGAATGCTTCGGTCGAGAAATCAACATGGGATCGATGGATCTGCTGTCATGTTGGATTCATAGAGTGCCGGCATCCGCTCACCACTCCTGGATGCCGCCATGTCCCATCCCCGCTTCTCCGCCGCGCGCCGCACCGCGCTGGGTGCCGCCCTGGTCCTCACCGTCTGCGCGGGCCTGCCGCGGCACGCATCGGCCCAGCCGCGGGCGCTGACCATCGGCCTGATCCCGGCCGAGGACTCCCAGGCCATGATCGAGTCCAGCCGGCAGGTGCTGGACGCGCTGCAGCAGCAGCTGGGCATGCCGGTGAAGCCCTTCGTGGCCACCGACTACAACGGCGTCATCGAGGCGCTGCGTGCGAAGAAGCTGGACGTGGCCTACCTCGGCCCGTTCTCCTACGTGCTGGCGAGCTCGGTGGCCGAGGTCGAGGCCTTCTCCGTCGCGGTGACGAAGAAGGCCGGCCAGAGCGCCTACCGGAGCGTCATCCTCGCCCGCAAGGACAGCGGCCTGCGCAGCGTCGCCGAGCTCAAGGGCCGCAACTTCGCCTTCGTGGATCCGAGTTCCGCCTCCGGCCATCTGTTCCCCAAGGCAGGACTGCAGCAGACGGGGCTGGATCCGGAGACCTACTTCGGCCGCGTCGTGTTCTCAGGCTCGCATGACGCCAGCATCCTGGCGGTGGCCAACAGGAAGGTCGACGCGGCCGCCGTCGCGGACCGCATCTTCAACAGCGCCGTCGCCAAGGGGACGGTCAAGCAGGACGACTTCGTCGTGCTGTGGTCCTCCAGACCGATTCCCGAATCGCCGATGGTCTGGCGCAAGGACCTCGATCCGGCGCTCAAGGAGAAGCTCGCCAAGGCGCTGGCCAACCTCAAGGACGTGAAGTGGGGCGACCAGGGCGTGCTCAACGGCTTCCAGCCGACCAGCGACGCCGCCTACGACGTGGTCCGCGACACCGCCAAGGTGCTCAAGCTCGACCTGCGGAGCATGAAGTGATCGCGCTGCGTGGCGTCACCAAGCGCTTCGGCGACAACGCCGTGCTGCGCGGCGTCGACCTGGACGTGCGGCCCGGTGAATTCCTGGTCGTGCTCGGCCCGTCCGGCGCCGGCAAGTCCACCTTGCTGCGCTGCATGAACCGCCTGGTCCAGGCCGACGGCGGGACGATGACGATCGCCGGCCTGGACGCGCGCGGCGCCGAACGCGCCACGGAACTGCGCGAGCTGCGTCGGCGCGTGGCGATGGTGTTCCAGCACCACCAGGTCGTGCCGCGGCTCAGCGTGCTGAAGAACGTGCTCAGCGGGCGGCTCGGCGCGATGGCCGTCTGGCGCTCGGTGCTGCAGCTGTTCCGCGCGTCCGACATCGCGCTGGCCATGGCCTGTCTGGACCGCGTCGGCCTCGCCCACAAGGCGGCGTCGCGCACCGACGCGCTGTCGGGCGGGCAGATGCAGCGCGTGGGCATCGCCCGCGCGCTGGCGCAGCAACCGCAGGTGATCCTGGCCGACGAGCCGGTCGCGAGCCTGGACCCGCACACCGCGCGCCAGGCGCTCGGCTACCTGAAGCAGGCCTGCCGCGAGCTCGGCATCACCGTGGTCTGCAACCTGCACCAGGTCGACTACGCGCGCGAATTCGGCGACCGCATCGTCGGGCTCTCGCAGGGGCGCGTGCTTTTCGACCGGCTGCCGCGGGAGCTCTCCGAGGCGGAACTTGACGCGCTCTACGCGGGCAGCGCCGCGCAGGCTGGCCTGCAGCTGATCGCGCCGGTGAATGCGCCAGCAAATGAGTCAGCGAATGACCCGGAGCGCATTGCCTCGATGGCAGCGTCGGCGCCGCCGGCCACCACCGCCCCGACCTGGAGAACCGCATGACGACGATGACCGCTGTCGACCGCGCCGCCCGCGATCGCACCCGCTGGCTGGTGGGAATGCCCACGACGCCGGGCGGCTGGACGAAGCTGCTGGCGCTGATGGTCGCGGGCCTGTGGGCGCTGCAGTGGAGCGCCCGGGGCGCGCAGCTGAGCCCGGCCGAGCTGGCGAGCGGACTGCCGCAGATCGCCGATTTCCTCGGCCGCACCTGGCCGCCGGACTGGCGCATCCTGGAGCGGCTGTGGGCGCCGGCGCTGGAGACGGTCCAGATCGCCGTGTGGGGCACGCTGCTGGGCGTGATCGGCGCGATCCCGGTGTCCTTCCTCGCGGCGCGCAACCTGCAGGGACCCCGCTGGCTGTATCACCTCACCCGCCAGGGCCTGAACGTGACCCGCAGCATCAATGAACTGATCCTGGCGCTGGTGTTCGTGTCGGCCGTGGGGCTGGGACCGTTCCCGGGCGTGCTGGCGTTGGCGGTGCATGGCGCGGGCATGCTGGGCAAGTTCTTCGCCGAGGCCATCGAGGAGATCGACGACGGCCCGCTCGAGGCGCTGCGCGCCACCGGCGCCCGGCCGCTGCAGGTGATCGCCTTCGGCGTGCTGCCGCAGGTGATCACCGCCTGGATCGCGGTGGTGCTCTATCGCTTCGAGGTCAACCTGCGCTCGGCGACGGTGCTGGGCATGGTGGGCGCGGGCGGGCTGGGCTTCGAGCTGGTGGGCAGTCTCAAGCTCTTCAAGTATCCCGAGACCGCGACCTGCATCCTCGTGATCACGGCGATGGTCGTCAGCGCCGACCTGGTGTCGAGCCGGCTGCGCCGCGCGATCCAGGATGCCGGTCGGCATTGAACCGTCATCGAGCGCGAGGACCCGCCCATGACCCCCTGGACCTTCCACAACCCCGTCGACGTGCGGGCCGGCAACGGCGCGCTGGCGCAACTGCCGCGCCTGGTCCGCGCGCGCGACGCGTTGCTGATCGCCTTCCCGGAGGCCGAGGCGCTCGGTCTGGTCGGCCGGGTGCGCGAGCTGCTCGGCGATCGCCTCGTCGCGGTCGAGACCGACATCCGCCCCAATCCCGACCTGCGCTGGCTCGCGCCGCTGTACGAGCGACTCTGGCGCGAGCACCGCGGCGCGCGCTGCGTGATCGCACTGGGCGGCGGCAGCAGCATCGACTGCGCCAAGGCGATGCTGACGGCGACGCCGTCGGGCCGCTTCGATGAACTGCTCGATCACCTCGTCGATCCGAAGGCGGCGCCGCTGTCGGCGGATGCGCCGCATCGCGCGCTGATCGCGGTGCCGACCACCGCCGGCACCGGCAGCGAGGTCACGCCCTGGGCGACGCTGTGGGACGCCGCGCGCGGCCGCAAGCATTCGCTGCACCTGCCCTGGACCTGGCCGGAGGCGGCGATCGTCGATCCGTCGTTGATGGTGAGCCTGCCGCCGGGCGCCACGCTCGCGAGCGGACTGGACGCGCTGTCGCACGCGCTGGAGGCGCTGTGGAACGTGCATCGCAATCCGGTGTCCTCCAGCCTGGCGGCGAGCGCCGCGCGGGCGATCGTCGCGACGCTGCCGGCGCTGCTGCGCGAGCCGCGCCGGCTCGACCTGCGGGAGGCGCTGGCCGTCGCGGCGCTGCAGGCCGGCATGGCCTTCTCCAACACCCGGACCGCGCTGGCGCATTCGCTGTCCTACGACATCACCTTGTCGCGCGGCACGGCGCACGGCATCGCCTGTTCGTTCAGCCTGCCGCGCGTGATGCGCCTGGCCTTCGGGCGCGACGCGGCGCTGGACGCGTGGCTGCTGTCGATCTTCGACGCGGCCGATGCGGACGGCGCGGTCGCCGCGCTGGAACGTTTCCTGGCCGCGCTGGGCGTGTCCACCGATCCCGCCGACTACGGCATCTCCCCCGACGACTGGGACGCGCGCGTCGCTCAAGCGCTGCGCGGCCCCCGCGGACGCAACTTCATCCAGGCCCTCGCATGAACGACGTTTCGATTGCCACTCCTGTTCAGACGCACTCGACGGGCTCGACGAACCACGCCGCGTCGAGCACCACGACCGCCGAGGTCCGGCGCCACCCGCGCCTGCAGGCGGTGATCTTCGACTGGGCCGGCACGCTGGTCGACCACGGCTCGCTGGCGCCGACGCAGATCTTCGTCGACGCCTTCGCGACCTTCGGGATCACGCTGACGCTGGACGAGGCGCGCGGCCCGATGGGGCTGTCCAAGCGCGACCACACCCGCACGCTGCTGGAGGACAACAGCCTGCAGGCGCAATGGCGCGCGCGTTTCGGCCGCGCATCGACCGACGCGGACATCGACGCGATCTATGAGCGCTTCATGCCGATGCAGATCGCGCATGTCGGTCGTTACTCGGCGCCGATCCCGGGCGCGGTGGAGGTGCTCGCCGCGCTGCGCGGCGCGGGGCTGAAGATCGGCTCGTGCTCGGGTTATCCGCGCCAGGTGATGGACGTGCTGCTGCCGCAGGCCAAGGCCGATGGCGTCTGGGCGGACCACGTCGTCGCTGGCGACGAGCTGGCCGCGGGCGGGCGTCCCGGGCCGTTCATGGCCCTGGCCAACGTGCTGGCGCTGGGCATCGGCGACGTGCGCGCCTGCGTGAAGGTCGACGACACGACGCCCGGCATCGAGGAAGGCCGGCGCGCCGGCATGTGGACGGTGGGCCTGAGCCTGTCGGGCAACGAGACCGGCTTGACGCTCGAGCAGCTGCAGGCGCTGCCCGACGCGGAGCTCGCCGCGCGCCGTGACGCCGCGGCGCGGCGGCTGACGGCCTCGGGTGCGCACCTGGTGATCGACTCGGTCGCGCAGCTGCCGCGGGCGCTCGCGGAGATCGAGGCCCGCATGGCGCGCGGCGAGCGGCCCTGATCACCCCGAATGGGCCATCCCGGCGCCCCGCGTGCGAAACGCGTCCGCGCTCCGGCGGCCCGGGGGATGGGCGCTCCTATCATGGCCGGCGAACTTCCAGCCCCATGAGGTCGCCGTGTCCGCCAATCCCTCGATGCCTGCTCCCACGTCCTCGCGCCGCAAGCTGCTGGTGCTGATGCCGACGGCGGAGGAGCATCTGGCCCAGTTCCGCCAGCGTTATGACGTGATCTACGCGCCGACCGCCGAGGCGCGCGCCCAGGCGGTCGCCGGGCAGGGCGCGGAGATCGAGCTGG
>NZ_VOSR01000257.1:0-13052 GCF_007997345.1 Mitsuaria sp. TWR114 | reverse complement strand
GCTGAGCGGGCCGGACGGCCAGCCGCTGGAAAAGCTGAGCGACGTGCTGCAGCACTACATGCGCCAGTCGGAGCAGCTCGAGAGCACGCTGGTGCTGGCGGCCAACGACCAGCTCGCGGCGGGCCTGCTGATCCAGCGCCTGCCCATCGAAGGCGAGGGCAACCTCGAGGCGGGCGCTAGTTCCGGCGTCGTGCGCGAGGAGATGGAAGAGGCCTACAACCGCATCAGCATGCTGGCCGCCACCTTGACGGCCGAGGAGCTGCTGACGCTGGACAGCGACACCATCCTGCGCCGGCTGTTCTGGGAGGAGACGGTGCGCCGCTTCGACCCGCAGTACCCGCGCTTCGCCTGCACCTGCTCGCGCGAGCGCGTCGGCCGCATGCTGCTGGGGCTGGGTCGCCAGGAAGTGGACGAGGTGCTGGCGGAGCTGGGCGGCGTCGAGATCGGCTGCGAGTTCTGCGGCAACCACTACGTCTTCGACGCGGTCGATGTCGGCGAGCTCTTCACCGACCCGCAGAACCAGGCTCCGGGCTCCAGACAGGTCCAGTGAGCTTCAGCGCGGATCCTGGTCCACGCGGATCACGCGATCCAGCGCGGTGGCCTTCACCCGCCCATTGCCCTGGGCCTTGAAGTAGGCCTCCAGGGCCTCGACGTCCATCGGCCCGGTCTGCAGGAAGCGGGCTTCGGTGAAGGTCTTGAAGCTGTCCCCACCGACCTGCAGGAAGTTGTTGATGGCGACGCGGACCTTCTGCTCGGGCGCGATCACGCGGCCGTCCAGCGTCATGCTGCCGGGCACCACGCGCGACCCGACCGGGCGGCGCTTGTCCCAGCGGTAGCTGAAGCCCTGCGAGGTCTGCAGCGGCAGCCACTTGGCGTCGCCGGCCCACCACTGTTCCTCGAGCGCCCGCTGCAGCTGGGCGCCCGACATCTCCACGACCACCAGCGCGTTCGAGAACGGCAGCGCCGCGAACAGGTCGCCGAAGGTGACGCTGTCGTCCGGACGATGGATCAGGCCGGTGCGCACGCCGCCGACGTTCTGGAAGGCGACCTGCGCGCCGCCGTTCTCCGGCGCGCGCGTCGCGGCCAGCATCGCATCGGCCACGAGCTGGCCCATCGTCGTGCCGCCGCCGTCGCCGCGGTCATCGCCTTCCTTGCTCAGCGCCTGCGCCAGGAAACCGACCCGGCGCTCGATCAGCGGCTGCGCCACCTGCTGGTAGCTGCTGATCAGCAGGGTCTGGCGCGGGTCCCTGGCGGTCTCCGGACGCACGATCACGTTGTTGGCGCGGGCCTCGGTCAGGGCGCCGGTGGCGCGGTCCAGCGTCAGGTCGATCTCGGTGACCAGGGTGCCGTACTTGTCGCCGCTGGTGACCAGGCGGCCGTCGATGCGGCAGTTGTAGGCGCGGTGCGTGTGGCCCGACACGATCAGCCCGACGCGCTTGTCCAGCTTCTTGACGATGTCCACGATCGGCCCGGAAATCTCGGGGCAGTCGTTGATGCCGCCGCTCGGGTAACCGCCCTCGTGGATCAGCACGACGATCGCATGCACGCCCTGGCGCTCGAGTTCGGGCACCAGGCGGTTGATGGTCTCGGCCTCGTCGTCGAAACGCAGCCCGCGGATGCCGGTGGGACTCACCAGCTCCGGCGTGCCCTTCAGCGACAGCCCGATGAAGCCCACCGGCACGCCGTCGAAGCGCTTGATCGCGTAGGCGGGCAGCACCGGCTGGCCAGTCTTCTCGTCGATGGTGCTGGCGGCCAGGTACTGGTACTTCGCGCCCTTGAACTCGGTCGGCCCTTTGCAGCCGTCCTTCGGGTGGCAGCCGCCGCGCTGCTTGCGCAGCAGTTCGGTGATGCCCTGGTCGAACTCGTGGTTGCCGACCGAGGAGATGTCCAGCCCCATCAGGCCCAGCGACTCGATCGTCGATTCGTCATGGAACAGCGCCGACAGCAAGGGGCTGGCGCCGACCAGGTCACCGGCGGCCACGAACACGTGGTTGGGATTCTTCGCCTTGAGCTGCGCGACCAGCGTCGCCATGCGTTCGGCGCCGCCGGCCTGGAGCGTGATCGTCTTCGCCGGGTCCTGCGGGTCGGGCAGCTTGATGCCGCCGGCCGGGGGCAGCAGGTTGCCGTGGAAATCGTTGATCGCCAGCACCTTGACGGCGACCGTCCCGGTGGCGGCCTTGGCCGGCGCCGCCGGCGCGTCCAGCGTGGGTGGCAGCGGCGCCTGGGGGCCGGTCGAGTTCAGCGAGCCGCAGGCGGCGAGCAGCGCCGCGCTCAGCAGCATCGACAGCGCGCCCAGCGGGCGGCGCACGGAAGGACGGGTCATCGGGAAGGCTCCTGGGGCGCCGGATCAGAGGATCGCAAATGTTTGCGGTCCGGAACGCGGCGGATTGTGCCTCGCCCGCGTGGCCGGATCGTGAGGGGCGCGTTCAGGCGCGCGGCTGGCGTTCCAGGAGGCGGGCGGCGTGCTCGCAGGCCGGGTCGTCGCAGCGTTCGCAGCGCCAGTCGCCGCCCAGCTGTTCGCCGCGCTGCAGCAGTCGGCCGAAGAGCCCGTCCTCGCGACCGAGGTGCGGACGCAGCAGCGGCCCGAGCGCGTTGAGCGCCTGCCGAAGTCGCTCCGGACCGGCGCCCGACACCAGGCTGTAGCCCAGGCCCGCGTCGCGCAGTGCGCGCCGCAGCAGGCGATCGGTGGGCTGCTGCGCATGGGGGCCGTCGCGCAGGCCGTCGCCGACCCACGGCAGGTCCAGCGCCATCAGCAGGGTCGCATCCATGCGGGCCTGGATGCGCAGCGCGAAGGGATGGAGCGAGGTGTCGCCGAAGAGCTGCTCGCTGTAGACCGCGGTCATCAGCGGCGTGGTGTCGTGCAGGACCAGGTCGTGGTCGGCGGCGGCGGCCTCGGCGCGGCGCCACTGTTCCTCGGCGATCGAGCGCTGCTCGTCAGGGCGCGGGGTGCGGCCTTCGCGCTCACACCACTCGCGCAGGAATTCGCCCACCAGCGCGCAACGCAGCCGCGTCTGCGACCGCAGGTGATCGAGCAGGTCCACGCCGAGCTGGCTCTTGCCGGTGCTCTCGGCGCCGACCAGGGCGATGTGCAGCGTCATGGGCGAGGGCCTGCGAGGACGACGGCGGTCGGCCGCGGGATCAGGCGGCGACCGTCGCCGGCCGCAGCTGTCGCTGCCACGCGCGCCAGCCGGCCACCGACATCGGCACGAACACCGCGTACAGCACCACCGTCAGCCAGTAGCCCTTCAGCGCGAAGAGCCCGATGCTGACCAGGTTGACCATCACCCAGACGGGCCAGTTCTCCTGGTACTTCCGGCCCAGCAGCCACTGGCCGGTGATGCTGGCCACCGTGGGGAGGGCATCCCAATAGGGGAGGGGGGAATCGGTGCGGTGCTGCAGGAACAGCCCCAGCAGCGGCCAGGCGGCCAGCGTGACCAGCAGCGCGGTGACGCGGCCCTTGGGGCCGAGCGTGCGCACATGCAGCGTGTCGCCCTCGGCGGTGCGGCCGCGCAGCCATTGCCACCAGCCCCACAGCGCCAGCGCGGCGAAGAGCAGCTGCAGCGAGGCCTCGCCGTAGAGCTTGCCGCTCCAGAACAGCAGGAAGTAGAGCAGCGAGCTGGTCAGCGCCAGCGGCCAGGCCAGCACCTGCACCCGCATGTTGCACACGACCATCCAGATCGCGAGCACGAAGGCGACCAGCTCCAGCCAGCTGATGGGACTGCCCAGCGCGGTGAACGCGGGCGCGAGGGCCAGGTTGAGCGATTGATCGAGGGCGGCCGTCAACGGCCCGAGCAGCGCATCCATCCGCGAGAGCATGCAGGAAGTGGGGAAGTTCAGCGGCGCAGCGGGACGAAGACCTCGTCCGGCTTGACCATGCCCAGCTCCATGCGGGCCTTTTCCTCGACCATCTCGAGGCCTTCGCGCAGGTCGAGCAGTTCGGCCTGCAGCTGCGCGTTGCGGGCACGGGCCTTCTCGTTGGCCTCGGCCTGCTCGCGCAGTTCCGCGCGCAGCTGGACACCACGGGCCAGACCGCCCTTGCCGAACCAGAGCTGGGCCTGGATGGCGACAAGGAAGGCGGTGAGGACGATGGCCAGGGCTTTCACAGGCCGCGAGTGTAGCCGCCTCGCGCGGCGGCCCGTGCCCAGGCCGCCCGCACGAGCCCCGGATTCACGGGGATCCGTGGCGTTCGCGACGCATCCGGCAATGCAAAAGGGCGAGCCCGATGGACTCGCCCTTCTTCGTCGCCAGGCGGCCGGACCCCGAGGGGGTCAGATCGCGTGGAGGCTCAGCGCAGGTTGTAGAACGCGGCGCGGCCGGGGTAGACGGCGACGTCGCCCAGGTCTTCCTCGATGCGCAGCAGCTGGTTGTACTTGGCCATGCGGTCCGAGCGCGACAGCGAGCCCGTCTTGATCTGGCCGGCGTTCAGGCCGACGGCGATGTCGGAGATGGTCGAGTCCTCGGTCTCGCCCGAGCGATGCGAGATCACGGCGGTGTAGCCGGCGCGCTTGGCCATCTCGATGGCGGCGAAGGTCTCGGTCAGCGTGCCGATCTGGTTGATCTTGATCAGGATCGAGTTGGCGATGCCCTTGTCGATGCCTTCCTTCAGGATCTTGGTGTTGGTGACGAACAGGTCGTCGCCCACCAGCTGCACCTTGTCGCCCAGCTTCTCGGTGATGTGCTTCCAGCCGTCCCAGTCGCCTTCGGCCATGCCGTCCTCGATCGAGATGATCGGGTACTTGTCGACCCAGGTGGCCAGCATGTCGGTCCACTGCTCGGCCGTCAGCTGGATGCCGCCTTCGCCTTCCAGCACGTACTTGCCGTCCTTGTAGAACTCGCTGGCGGCGCAGTCCAGGCCCAGCGCGATCTGCTCGCCGGCGGTGTAGCCGGCCTTGTCGATCGCCTCCAGGATCATCTGGATCGCGGCTTCGTGGTTCTCGACGTTCGGGGCGAAGCCGCCTTCGTCGCCGACGGCCGTGGACATGCCCTTGGCGTCGATGATCTTCTTCAGCGCATGGAAGACCTCGGCGCCCCAGCGCAGCGCTTCGCGGAACGACGGCGCGCCCACGGGGATGATCATCAGCTCCTGCAGGTCGATCGAGTTGTTGGCGTGGGCGCCGCCGTTGATGACGTTCATCATCGGCACCGGCAGCTGGTTGCCGGCCATGCCGCCGAAGTAGCGGTACAGCGGCAGGCCCGACTCTTCCGCGGCGGCGCGCGCCACGGCCATCGACACGGCCAGCATCGCGTTGGCGCCCAGGCGGCTCTTGTTCTCGGTGCCGTCCAGGTCGATCAGGGTCTTGTCCAGGAAGGCCTGCTCGGAGGCGTCCAGGCCCAGCACGGCTTCCGAGATCTCGGTGTTGATGTGCTCGACGGCCTTGAGCACGCCCTTGCCCAGGTAGCGCGACTTGTCGCCGTCACGCAGTTCGATGGCTTCGCGCGAACCGGTCGACGCGCCCGACGGCACGGCGGCACGGCCCATCACGCCGGATTCCAGCAGCACGTCGCATTCCACGGTGGGGTTGCCGCGGCTGTCGAGGATCTCGCGGCCGACGATGTCAACAATGGCGCTCATGGGAACAGTCTCCAGAAGTGAAAAAACTCGGTCGGCGCGCATGGTGCCAGCAACGGGTTACCTGTGCTGAACAAGCTGCGGCCAGAAAGGGGGACGAAAGAGGGGCGAAAAAAAGCCACCGGGCCGCATCGCCCGTCTGGACGGGGAATGGGCGCGATGGCTGGTGCGGGGCATGGCGAAGGGTCAGACGCCGTCGACGACGACCATGCGCATCACGCCGGCCTGCTGGCGCAGCGACTTCGCATGCTGGTAGGTCTCGGAATCGTAGAAGCGCCGGGCCGCCGCGCGGTCCGGGAACTTCAGCACGACCAGCCGGCTCGGCGTCCAGTCGCCTTCCAGCACCTCGATCGTGCCGCCGCGCACCAGAACCTCCGCGCCATGCTCCTGCATCGCCTTCGTGCTCCATTCGCGGTACTTCGCCATCTGGTCGGCGTCGGTCACGGTCACGTCGGCAATGATGAAGGCGGGCATGGGCGGTGTCTCTTTCGTCGTGGATCGGGAAGTCGCCGGAGGCACGGCCTCTGACGTCAGGCGTCAGGCGTCAGGCGGCCGCGGGAGCGCTGACCTCATGGCCGACCTTGGCCTTGTGTTCCAGCGCGGCCTTGATGAAGGCGATGAACAGCGGGTGGCCGTCCCACGGCGTCGACTTGAACTCGGGGTGGAACTGCACGCCCATGTACCACGGGTGCACGTTGCGCGGCAGCTCGACGATCTCGGTCAGCTTCTCGCGCTGGGTGATCGCCGAGATCACCAGGCCGGCATCCTGCAGCTGGTCCAGGTACTGCTCGTTGGCTTCATAGCGGTGACGGTGGCGCTCGTTGACGACCGGACCGTAGATCTCGTAGGCCAGCGTGCCGGGCTTGACGTCCGAGCTCTGCGCGCCCAGGCGCATGGTGCCGCCGAGGTCGGACTGAGCGGTGCGCTTCTGGATCGAGCCATCCGCGTCCTGCCATTCGTCGATCAGCGCGATCACCTTGTGCGGCGCGTCGGGTTCGAACTCGGTCGAGTTCGCACCGTCCAGCTGAGCCTTGTGGCGCGCGTACTCGATGGTCGCGACCTGCATGCCCAGGCAGATGCCGAGGTAGGGCGTCTTGTGCTCGCGGGCGTACTGGGCGGCGAGGATCTTGCCCTCGACGCCACGCTTGCCGAAGCCGCCGGGCACCAGGATCGCGTCGTACTTGTCGAGCTGCTTGACGTGCTCGGCGTCCAGCGTCTCGGAGTCGACGTATTCGATGTTGACGCGGGCATGGTTGTGGATGCCGGCGTGGCGCAGCGCCTCGTTCAGCGACTTGTAGCTGTCCGACAGGTCGGTGTACTTGCCGCACATCGCGATCGTGACTTCGGTCTTCGGGTTCTCGACCTCGTTGACCAGCATGTCCCAGCGCTTGAGGTCGGTGGACTTGGTGTTGAGCTGCAGCTTGGTGCAGATCAGCTGGTCCAGGCCTTGCTCATGCAGCACGCGCGGGACCTTGTAGATCGTGTTCACGTCCCACATCGAGATCACGCCGTACTCGGGCACGTTGGTGAACAGCGAGATCTTCTCGCGCTCGTCGTCGGGCACGCGGCGGTCGGCGCGGCACAGCAGCGCGTCGGGCTGGATGCCGATCTCGCGCAGCTTCTGCACGGTGTGCTGGGTGGGCTTGGTCTTGAGCTCGCCCGCGGCGGCGATCCACGGCACGTAGGTCAGGTGCACGAACGCGACGTTCGTGGGACCCATCTTCAGGCTCATCTGGCGGGCGGCTTCCAGGAAGGGCAGCGACTCGATGTCGCCGACGGTGCCGCCGATCTCGACGATCGCCACGTCCACCGCGTCGCTCGTACCGTGACCGGCGCCGCGACGGATGAATTCCTGCATCTCGTTGGTGATGTGCGGGATCACCTGGACGGTCTTGCCGAGGTAGTCGCCGCGGCGCTCCTTCTCCAGGACCGACATGTAGATCTGTCCGGTCGTGAAGTTGTTGGAGCGCTTCATCCGCGTGGTGATGAAGCGTTCGTAGTGGCCCAGGTCCAGGTCGGTCTCGGCGCCGTCGTCGGTGACGAAGACTTCGCCGTGCTGGAACGGGGACATCGTGCCCGGATCCACGTTGATGTAGGGATCCAGCTTGATCAGGGTGACTTTGAGGCCGCGGGACTCGAGAAGGGCCGCGAGAGAGGCCGATGCGATGCCCTTGCCGAGGGAGGACACGACACCGCCGGTGACGAAGACGTACTTGGTCATTGTCTTGCAGCGCCTGATTGCGTCCGGATGCGTCGTACCGGACCTCAAAACGCCGTGGTGGTAAAGCGCGATTATAGCGACGCCGTCCTGCCCTTCATTTCGTCGATCAACTCGAGCACCAGTCGGGCCGTGTCGTCGGGACGCTCGAAGGGGTAGAGGTGGGTGCCCTCGAACCAGCGGAACAGGTCCTTGGCCAGGGCCTTGGAGCCAGCGGCCGTGGCCTGGCGCAGTTCCTCGGATTGCGTGCCCGCGACGAAGGCTACTGGGCACTTCGGCGCGTGGCGTCTGAGGATGCGCGGCAGGTTGTGCGGCAGCGTGTTGTAGATGCGGGTCTCGATCTCGCGGGTGAAGCCCAGTCGCACCTGGCCGTCGGCGTGGTCGTCGAAGCCGCTGTCGACATAGTCCTTCAGCACGCGCGGATCCCAGCGCGCGAACTTGCTCTTGGACGCGAAATGCGCGTGCACGTCCTGGCGGCTGGGCCATTCGTAGCGGCGCTGGTGCGAGATCTTGCCGGGCGACACCTTCTTGATGAGGCCGGCGGACTTCGCCACCCGCAGGCTGTGCGCGCGCCATCCGTCGACGACCGGTGAATCCAGCATCACCAGCCCCTGGACCAGCGCCGGCTTGCGACACGCCGCCAGCAGCGACAGCAGGCCGCCGAGCGAATGCCCCACCAGCATCACCGGTCCGGTCGGCTTCACCTGGTCCTGGATGAACTGCAGCAGTTCGTCGCGCAGATGCGGCCAGTTGCTGGTGACCGGATAACGCGGGTCGTGGCCGATGCGCGGCAGCGCGTGCACGGTCCAACCCGCGTCGCGCCACACGTCGAAGAGCACGCGGTAACAGCCGGAGGGGAAGCCGTTGGCGTGCGAGAAGACGAGGGTGCGGGAGGGTGCCATGGCGTGGGGCGGCGGGTCGTTGCGGCGGCCGACGGCTCAGGCGCGCGTCGTCGCCAGCGTCTTGAGCTGGTAGAGCGCGGCGAGCGCCTCGCGCGGGCTGAGCGCGTCGGGATCCAGGTCCCGCAGCGCGTCGAGCAGCTCCGAGGGCTCCGCGGCCGAGGCGCCGGGCGCCGGCTCGGGCGGCGGGGCGAACAGGTCGATCTGCGTCTCGCCTTCGGTGGCGCGGGCCTCCAGGGCCTCGAGCGCGGCGCGGGCCTGACGCACCACCGGCGAGGGCATGCCGGCGAGGCGCGCGACCTGCACGCCGTAGCTGCGGCTGGCCGGGCCGGGTTGGATCTCGTGCAGGAAGATGATGTTCTCGCCGCTCTCGACCGCCGACACATGCATGTTGACCGCCTGCGGGTGCTTGGCCGGGAACTCGGTCAGCTCGAAGTAGTGGGTCGCGAACAGGGTGAACGCGCGGCACTTGTCGTGCAGGTGGGTCGCGATGGCCCCGGCCAGCGCCAGGCCGTCGAAGGTCGAGGTGCCGCGGCCGATCTCGTCCATCAGCACCAGCGATTGCTCCGTGGCCGCGTGCAGGATCGCGGCGGCTTCGGTCATCTCCAGCATGAAGGTCGACTGCGCGTTGGCCAGGTCGTCCGCGGCGCCGATGCGGGTGTGGATCGCATCGATCGGCCCCAGCCGGCAGGCGGTGGCCGGCACGTAGGCGCCGATCGCCGCCAGCAGCGCGATCAGCGCGACCTGCCGCATGAAGGTGCTCTTGCCGCCCATGTTCGGACCGGTGATGACCAGCAGCTTGGTGCGGGCGTCGAGCCGGCAGTCGTTGGCCATGAACTCGCCGGCGCCGGTCTCGCGCAGTCGTGCCTCGACGACCGGGTGGCGGCCGCCCTGGATGTCGATGCAGGGATGCGAGACGAACTCGGGGCGGCACCAGTTCAGCGTGGCGGCCCGCTCGGCCAGCGCGGCGAGCACATCCAGCGCGGCCAGCGAGCGCGCCAGCCGGCCCAGCGCCTGCATTTCCTCGGACAGCTGGTCGATGACCAGCTCGTACAGCATCTTCTCGCGGGCCAGCGCCCGTTCGTTCGCCGACAGCGCCTTGTCCTCGAAGGCCTTGAGCTCCGGCGTGATGAAGCGCTCGGCGTTCTTCAGCGTCTGGCGGCGGGTGTAGTCGGCGGGGATCTTCTCCAGGCCGCTGTTGGTGACCTCGATGTAGAAGCCATGCACCTTGTTGTACTGGACGCGCAGGTTGGCGATGCCGGTGCGGGCGCGCTCGCGGGTCTCCAGCGCGATCAGGAAATCGTCGCAGTTGGTCTGGACGGCGCGCAGGTCGTCGAGCTCCTCGTCGAAGCCCTTGGCGATGACGCCGCCCTCGCGGATCAGCGCGGCCGGTTCCTCGGCGATCGCGCGCGTCAGCAGCTCGGCGATGTGCGGCGAGGCGCGCAGGCCTTCGCCCAGCTGATCCAGCAGCGCGGCGCCGGCGGGCACCGTCTGCGCCAGTTCCGGCAGGATCTGCAACGTGGCGCGCAGGCCGGCCAGTTCGCGCGGACGCACCTGGCGCAGCGCGATGCGCGCCGCAATGCGCTCGACATCGGAAACTTGCCGCAGCGCTTCGCGCAGCGGTTCGAAGCCGGTCGTCATCAGCTCGGCGATCGCGTCCTGGCGCGCATGGGCCGTGGCGCGCTCGCGCTGGGGATGCAGCAGCCAGTGGCGCAGCGCGCGGCTGCCCATGCCGGTGCGGCAGGTGTCCAGCAGCGACAGCAGCGTCGGCGAGGTCTCGCCGCGCAGCGTCTGCGTCAGTTCCAGGTTGCGCTGGGTGGCGGGGGGCAGGTCCAGCAGGTCGGTGGCGCGCAGCACCTGCAGCCGCTTCACATGCGTCAGCGCGCGGCTGCCCTGGGTGCTCTCGGCATAGGCCAGCAGGCAGGAAGCGGCCGCGTGCGCGGCGGGCAGGTCCTGGGCGTTCAGGCCTTGCAGGCTGGCCACGCCGAGCTGCGTGCAGAGCTTGCGCAGGCCCAGCGCCGCGTCGAACTGCCAGGCCTGGCGGTTGGTGATCGGCAGCCGCGCGGCGAGCACCGCCTGCGGATGCTTCTCGCGGTCGACCAGCACCTCGGCCGGCGACAGGCGCGCCAGCCACGCGCCGAGTTCGCGCTCGCCACATTGCGCCAGGCCGATCTCGCCCTGCGTCATCGACAGCCAGGCCAGGCCGATGGTCTTGCCCTGGGTCGAGAGCGACAGCAGGATCGCGTCCTGCTTGTCGGCCAGCAGCTCCGAATCGGTGATGGTGCCGGGCGTCACGACGCGTACCACCTTGCGCTCGACCGGACCCTTGGTCGCGCCGACCTCGCCGACCTGCTCGGCGATCGCCACCGATTCGCCGAGCCGGATCAGCTTGCCCAGGTAGGACTCGAGCGCATGCACCGGCACGCCGGCCATGACGACCGGTTCGCCGCCGCTCTGGCCGCGCGTGGTCAGTGTGACGTCCAGCAGCGCGTTGGCCTTGCGGGCATCGTCGAAGAAGACCTCGTAGAAGTCCCCCATGCGATAGAACACCAGCGTGTCGGGATGCTCGGCCTTGATGCGGAAGTACTGCTGCATCATCGGCGTGTGCTGGCTGAAATCGTCGGTCGCGGCGCTGCTCATCGGAGGAGGGAAATGGACAACGCCCTCGGTGGGAGGGCGTCGCGTTGGGTGGCTGGGAAGGGAGTGTAGGGCATGGCCGCACGCGGCGAGAGAGGCAGGAGGCCATGCTAGGTCCGATGCGGCGCGGGCGGCTCGATGCACTTGCGCCAAAAGCGACAAAGCCCTCCAAGGGAGGGCTTCGTGGGGGTGGCGTCAGGAGCGCCGCGGCGGCCGTTCAGGCCGATGGCATCGGGGATGGCGTCAGGCCTCGGCGCCGTCGTCCGACTTCTTGATCCGGACCGGGCCCCGCTTCTTGGGGGCGTCGCCTTCCGCGGCGGCCTTCTTTTTGGGGGCGGGCTTGTCGGCAGGCGTCTCGGTGGCCGCCGCGTCGGCGTCCAGGTCGTCCTGCGAGATCACGCGGGAGTAGGGCGCCAGGATCTGCACCAGCGGGCCGTAGATGCGCGGCGTGCCGGCGACGATCTCGCGCTGGTGCAGGAAGTCCGGCTCACCGGTGAAGTTGCCCACCAGGCCGCCGGCCTCGGTGATGATCAGCGAGCCCGCGGCCACGTCCCACGGGTTCAGGCCGGTCTCGAAGAAGCCGTCGTAGTGACCGGCCGCCACGTAGCACAGGTCCAGCGCCGCGGCGCCGGGGCGGCGCACGCCGGCCACCTGCTGCGAGATCTCCTCGAACATCTTCAGGTAGCGCTTGAAGTTGTCGCCGCGGCGGAACGGGAAGCCGGTGCCGATCAGCGCATCGCTCATGCGGGTGCGCTTGGACACGCGGATGCGCTTGTCGTTGAGGAAGGCGCCGCGGCCGCGCGTCGCGTAGAACAGGTCGTTGCGGGTCGGGTCGTACACGACGGCCTGCTGCACGACGCCGCGGTGCGCCAGCGCGACCGACACGCAATAGAAGGGTAGGCCGTGAATGAAGTTGGTGGTGCCGTCCAGCGGGTCGATGATCCACTGGAACTCCGAGTGCTTGGCGCCGTGTTCGCGGCCGGACTCTTCGGCCAGGATGCCGTGGTCGGGGTAGGCCTGCAGCAGCGTCTCGATGATCGCCTGCTCGGCGGCCTGGTCCACTTCGGTCACGAAGTCATTGGGCGACTTGGTGTTGATCTTCAGGATGTCCAGGTCCAGCGACGCGCGGTTGATGATCGCGCCGGCGGTACGCGCCGCCTTGATGGCGACGTTGAGCATGGGATGGAGGGCGGCTTGCGTCATGCGGGACGATTCCTGTGGAAGAAGTGGACTGGCGAAGGGAAAGAGCAAGCGCCGGACGTCGATGTCGACCAACGTCCGGCGCGGATAATGCGCGATTTTGGCACAGACTCGTGGTTTCCCTTATGCCCCCGGCTGACTCCGGCCTGAACGCAACCCCCCTGGCGTCCGATCCGACACGCTTCGTGCTGATCGAGACCAGCCATCCCGGCAACGTCGGCTCGACCGCCCGGGCGATGAAGGTGATGGGCTTTCGCGACCTGGTCCTGGTGCGTCCCCGCTTCGCGGACGTGCTCAACCAGGAGGAGACCGTCGCGATGGCCAGCGGCGCGGCCGACATCCTCGCCCGCGCCCGCATCGTCGACCGGCTGGAGGACGCGCTGGACGGCTGCACCTTCGTCTGCGCCACCGCGATGACGCCGCGCGATTTCGGTCCGCCGACCCACCAGCCGCGCGAGCTCTTCGCGCGACTCGCCAATCCCGCCGACCCCGCCGACCCCGCCGACCCCGCCGACCCCGCCGACCCCGC
>NZ_VOSR01000256.1:0-9807 GCF_007997345.1 Mitsuaria sp. TWR114 | reverse complement strand
GTCAGCGCCATCAGCGCCAGCGCGCACATCACGCCCAGCGGGCGTCGCGGGAGTCGGGGATTCATCATGGGCGTGGAGTGTACTGCCGGGCTTCTCTATAATGCGCCTTTGCGTCTGGAGCTTCCCTCATGCGCCTACTCGGAAAAGCGCTCACCTTCGACGATGTGTTGCTGGTGCCGGCGTTCTCCCAGGTGTTGCCGCGCGACACCAGTCTGGCCACGCAGTTCACGCGTGGCATCCGCCTGAATCTTCCCCTCGTGTCCGCCGCGATGGACACCGTGACCGAAGCGCGACTGGCGATCGCCATCGCCCAGGAAGGCGGCATCGGCATCGTCCACAAGAACCTGACCCCGCAGCAGCAGGCGGCCGAAGTGGCCCGCGTCAAGCGCTACGAGTCCGGCGTGCTCCGCGACCCCATCACGATCACCCCCCAGACCACCGTCCGCCAGGTCAAGCAGCTCAGCGAGCAGCACGGCATCTCCGGTTTCCCGGTGCTGGAGGGCAAGAAGGTCGTCGGCATCGTCACCGGCCGCGACCTGCGCTTCGAGACCCGCATGGACGCCCCGGTCAGCGAGATCATGACCCCGGCCGAACGCCTGATCACCGTCCGGGAGGGCGCCTCGCTCAACGACGGCAAGGCGCTGATGCACAAGCACAAGCTGGAGCGGGTGCTGGTCATCAACGACAGCTTCGAGCTGCGCGGCCTGATGACCGTCAAGGACATCACCAAGCAGACCAACTTCCCCAATGCCGCCCGTGACGACCACGGCAAGCTGCGCGTCGGTGCCGCCGTCGGCGTGGGCGAGGGCACCGAGGAGCGCGTCGAGCTTCTGGTGAAGGCCGGCGTCGACGCGATCGTCGTCGATACCGCGCACGGCCACAGCAGCGGCGTGATCGAGCGCGTGCGCTGGGTCAAGAAGAACTACCCGCAGGTGCAGGTCATCGGCGGCAACATCGCCACCGGCGCCGCGGCGCTGGCGCTGGTGGAAGCCGGCGCGGATGCGGTCAAGGTCGGCATCGGCCCGGGCTCGATCTGCACCACCCGCATCGTGGCGGGCGTCGGCGTGCCGCAGATCGCGGCGATCGACTTCGTCGCCACGGCGCTCAAGGGCACCGGCGTGCCGCTGATCGCGGACGGCGGCATCCGCTACTCGGGCGACATCGCCAAGGCCATCGCCGCCGGCGCCAGCACGGTGATGATGGGCGGCATGTTCGCCGGCACCGAGGAAGCCCCGGGCGAAGTGATCCTGTACCAGGGCCGCAGCTACAAGAGCTACCGCGGCATGGGCTCGATCGGCGCGATGAAGGCCGGCTCGGCGGACCGCTACTTCCAGGAAAACGACGAGACGACCAACCCGAACGCGGACAAGCTGGTGCCGGAAGGCATCGAAGGCCGCGTCCCGTACAAGGGGTCGATGGTCGCGATCGTGCACCAGATGGGCGGCGGGCTGCGGGCCTCGATGGGCTACTGCGGCTGCGCCAGCATCGCGGACATGCACGAGAAGGCCGAGTTCGTCGAGATCACCTCGGCGGGCATCCGTGAGAGCCACGTCCACGACGTGCAGATCACCAAGGAAGCGCCCAACTACCGTCTGGAGTGACGCCCTTGTCCGACCCGGCGCAGCGCGACGCCCCGACGCCGTCGCGGCCTCGACCACGCATGGCGGCCGCAAGGCCGCCATGTCGTTCATCCTGATCGCGGTGCTGATCGACATGGTGTCGATCGGCCTGATCATCCCGGTGCTGCCGCCGCTGGTCGGAACCTTCACCCAGAACGAGACCCAGCACGCGCTCGCCCAACTGGCGGTGGCCTTCGCCTTCGGTCTCGCGAATTTCTTCGGTTCGCCCATCCTGGGCGGGCTCTCCGACCGCTTCGGCCGTCGCAAGGTGATGCTGGTCGGCTTCAGCGGGCTGGCGCTGAGCTTCTTCGTCACGGCCATGGCGCAGGCGCTGTGGATGCTGGTCGTGGTGCGGCTGTTCTCCGGCGCGATGCAGGCCAATGCGGCCGTCGCCAACGCCTATGTCGCCGACATCACCCCGCCCGCCGATCGCGCCAAGCGCTTCGGGATGCTGGGCGCGGCCTTCGGCATGGGTTTCATCCTGGGGCCGGTGATGGGCGGCCTGCTCGGCGCGATCGACCTGCACCTGCCGTTCTACGTCGCGGGCACGCTGGCGCTGATGAACTGGCTGTATGGCTTCTTCGTGCTGCCGGAATCGCTGGCGCCGGAGCACCGCCGGCCCTTCGACTGGCGCAAGGCCAACCCGTTCGCCGCGCTCGGCCGGCTGCGCAAGCTGCACGGGGTCGGGCCGCTGATCTACGTCATCGCCTGCTCGGGCCTGGCGCAACTGGTGATCCAGACCAGCTGGGTGCTCTACAACCAGCACAAATTCGGCTGGGGCCCGAAGGAGAACGGCCTGTCGCTGTTCGTTGTCGGCCTGGTGGCGGTGCTGGTGCAGGGCGTGCTGCTGCAGCCGCTGCTGAGATGGTTGGGGCCGCGCCGGCTGGTGCTGATCGGCCTGATGACCTCGATCGCGACCAACCTGATCTGGGGCCTCTCGACCGAGGCCTGGATGATGGTGGCCGCAATCTTCCTGAACGTCTGCGGCGTGGCTGCCGGTCCGGCGATGCAGGGGGTGATCTCCAATGCCGCCGACGCGCGCACGCAGGGCGAGACCATGGGCGCGGTGGCCGCGATCAACAGCCTGATGGCGGTGATCTCGCCGATCGCCGGCCTGGGCCTGATGGCGCTGGTGGCCGAGCTGCCCAAGACCGACTGGCGCATCGGCGCCCCGTTCTACCTGTGCGCGCTGCTGCAGCTGGCCTCACTGGCCTTCGCCTGGCGCCACTTCAACACCGAGCCGCCGGCGCAGGCCGCCGCCGCCAAGGCATGAGCGCCGCCGCTCCGTCCGCAATCGAATTCCCAAGCATCGCTAGAAGCTGACCATGCACGACAAAGTCCTCATCCTCGACTTCGGCTCCCAGGTGACCCAGCTGATCGCGCGCCGCGTGCGCGAAGCCCACGTCTACTGCGAGATCCATCCCAACGACGTCAGCGACGATTTCATCCGCTCGTTCGCGCCCAAGGCGATCATCCTGTCGGGCAGCCATGCGTCGACCTACGAGGACCACGAACTGCGCGCGCCGCAGGCGGTGTGGGACCTGGGCGTGCCGGTGCTGGGCATCTGCTACGGCATGCAGACGATGGCGGTGCAGCTCGGCGGCAAGGTCGAGTGGAGCGACCACCGCGAGTTCGGCTACGCCGAGGTCCGCGCGCATGGCCACACCAAGCTGCTGGCCGGCGTCCAGGACTTCTCGACGCCCGAGGGCCACGGGATGCTGAAGGTCTGGATGAGCCACGGCGACAAGGTCACCGCGCTGCCGCCGGGATTCGTGCTGATGGCCTCGACGCCGAGCTGCCCGATCGCCGGCATGGCGAACGAGGAGAAGGGCTACTACGCGTTCCAGTTCCACCCGGAAGTGACGCACACGGTGCAGGGCGCCGCGATGATCACGCGCTTCGTGCGCGACATCGGCGGCTGCCGCGGCGACTGGATCATGGGTGACTACATCGAGGAAGCCGTCCAGAAGATCCGCGAGCAGGTGGGTGACGAGGAAGTCATCCTGGGCCTGTCCGGCGGCGTGGACTCGTCGGTGGCGGCGGCGCTGATCCACCGCGCGATCGGCGACCAACTGACCTGCGTGTTCGTCGATCACGGCCTGCTGCGCCTGAACGAAGGCGACATGGTCATGGACATGTTCGCGGGCAAGCTGCACGCGAAGGTCATCCGTGTCGACGCAAGCGAGCTATTCCTCGGCCAACTGGCCGGCGTGACCGACCCGGAGCGCAAGCGCAAGATCATCGGCGGCCTGTTCGTCGACGTGTTCAAGGCCGAGGCGGAGAAGCTCAAGGCCAGCGGTGGCGGCCACAAGGGCGCGACCTTCCTGGCGCAGGGCACGATCTATCCGGACGTGGTGGAGAGCGGCGGCACCAAGACCAAGAAGGCCACGACGATCAAGAGCCACCACAACGTGGGCGGCCTGCCGGAGCAACTGGGCCTGAAGCTGCTGGAGCCGCTGCGGGAGCTGTTCAAGGATGAGGTTCGTGAGCTGGGCGTGGCGCTGGGCCTGCCGCCGGAGATGGTCTATCGCCATCCGTTCCCGGGTCCGGGCCTGGGCGTGCGGATCCTGGGTGAGGTGAAGAAGGAATACGCGGACCTGCTGCGCCGCGCCGATGCGATCTTCATCGAGGAGCTGCGCAACACCCGCGACGAGGCGACGGGCAAGACCTGGTACGAGTTGACCAGCCAGGCCTTCACGGTGTTCCTGCCGGTGAAGAGCGTGGGCGTGATGGGTGACGGCCGGACCTACGACTACGTCGTCGCGCTGCGTGCGGTGCAGACCAGCGACTTCATGACGGCGGACTGGGCGGAGCTTCCCTACAGCCTGCTCAAGCGCTGCTCGGGCCGGATCATCAACGAGGTGCGCGGCATCAACCGCGTGACCTACGACGTGTCGAGCAAGCCGCCGGCGACGATCGAGTGGGAATGAGCCCAGATCGCGCCACGACGTTTCAGGACGTGCGCGATCGGCGAAATTTCCTAGTCCCGTCAAGGGCATATTGCTTCAGAGCGTGTCACGACGTCCCAGGGCTGCCCATCAAATTTGACGGCGTTCGCGACGGTTGATTCGTTGCTAGTGTTTATCGGCCGGTTGCATACCGTCAGATGGTCTGACGGTAGATGAGCCTGAGACCTTCAGGCGAGCTGGCCGCCGAAGCAGGGGCGGACGCCCCGACAGCGGGTCCGGGGGCCTGATACGTTATCGAGCGGCCCTGAGTACAACGCAAGTCCAGGCTGGCCAATGCACGCAACATCCGCGAGCGTAAGGCTTGACCCCGTTTAAGCGAACCCCAGTCTGCTGCATCCCGCGCTCGCCACTGACGGTCTCAATGGGGGATTGCATCGGCCAGCAACTCCAGGTGAGCAGGCAGCCCTGCCTTCTTGGCGTCGCTGCGAAACCCCATGCGGTCTGCATCGCGCAGTTTCAATCGCCCCGTAGCCATCGCAAGAAGCATCTCCGGCAGCGCGTCGCCACCCCCCGCCGCCCATGCAACGAGCTCGGCTCGCAAGATGGCGGCCATGGCGGCGCTGTGTGCCTCGTCCACCTCATACATTAACTCGCTCGGCCGAGCCGCGCGCAGCAAGCAGGCGCGAAGCACGGCGTCGTTGAACGTCGCGAAAGCCTTCGGGTCCAGCAGCACATGGCCGTACACCGACTGCACGAGTTCAACGGGTTCTCCAACCTTGGGCTTCGCATGAAGTTCGCGACCCATGACCCGGCAGGCCGCGAAAAGGTTGGACACGATGCCGAAGACGTCAGCTTGTGTAATGTTCCCGGTGCCGCCAGAAGTGTCCAGGAAGACAAAGTCAGGCTGTAGCTTCAACGGACCCGTTTGACCTACAAGAAAGAGTTCGTCCTGCGCGATGACCTGGTCGGACAGCATCTGGCGACGACGATCTAACTCTGGTAGCTCGACAAGGCCATCAAGTCGGCCCAAGAGCGCCAGCTCATCCACCCAGGCATTTGTCGAGCCATTGGTGCCGGGCAACGCCAGCCGGCGAGCTTCCTTGAAGGTGAACGTCTCCGGTCCACGCTCGCCGAATCCAAGGAACGTCCTGAGGTCCTGATACTGATGGGGCGTAGCCGCCACCGTGAGCGCTGAGAGATAGGCCACGTTCCCCTTCTTCACCAGCGACCGCAGCGTGGCGTTGGCTTGCCGCGCGCGGTTGTGATTCGCCAGGCAGCCGAAGACCACCAGTACGCCGTCACCCTCTTTCAGCTCCTTCTGCGATGCCAGATCCGACCAGTCGATGATGCGGGCTCCGCTGACGAGCTCGGTGATACCGGCCTCCTTGAGCAATTCGCTCAGCAGCTTCTCGCTCAGATCGATGCGAACAATCAGGGCCAGCGGATGCGGGCAATAGCGACGCAGCAAGCGGATGAACTCTTCGCGGATGGCTGGGCATTGAAGCAACCGCTCCTCATTGATAGCAATCGAGGACGGTAAGGTGGGGTCGGGCCTGGTCACCACGCCCATCGCATGCGTGACGCTCAGCTCTGTCAGCGTTTGCCTAGCGTCCTCGGTCTGCGTTGTCCGTAGGAAGGTGAACGATCGATGCTGACGCTGCTGAAGCAGGAACTGATCACCTTCGAGCTCCGCCAGCAATTGCTCCGACTTGCACAGCTTGCAAGTGTCGGCCGGGTAGTTCTCGACGGGCTGATAGCCAAAGCCGCGATCACCGCTGATGGTGAGGTCGCATAGCACCTGCTCAGGGCGTTTGGCATTGGGTCCGTCCCCCAGGAAGTACAGGGTCACGACCGAGCGTTTGTGCGCCCCTTGGGCGATGAGCCCGCTTGCCAAGGAGCCTGAGGTCGAAGCGGAAATGAGCAGGACGTCGCTCGTGGATAGGCGCCCAATCTGCCGCTGACCACCATAGGAGCCGAACGATCGCGCAGGAACGGGCAGGCTCCACAGCCCATGGGCCTGGGCCACTCGCATCAACGACAGCGCCACGGACAGAAGCGGTGCCGTGTCCACGAGGATGCGCTTGGGGTGCCGCAGGTCCAGCGTCTCCAAGGCGAATAGCGCTAGCAACCCGCATGCCGCGGTCGAAGTCAGCGTGTTGGCGGTGCGAAGGAACTTGGTCGAGTGCTTCGCCGAGCTCTTGCGGAAATGCACGCCCGGCGGCGCGACAACCAAGCCCTCATGGCTGTCAAAGAGATCGAACAGCCATCCGTCACGCAGCTGCGGATCGAGCGTGGCCGGCGGGGCAAAGACAGTCTTGCCGGTGCCCGGGTCGCACGACATCCGCGTGGCTGTGACGTGCGGCGTCTCCGTGGCGCTGCCTTGCGTCAAGTCCAGCAAGTAAACATGGCCGCTCTTGGCGGCCATGTAGGAGGTGGCTCGCATCAACGCGGCACCCGACTCCATCGCTTTCCGGCAGGCCTCGGAACTCAGGAATGGCGCAGCAATGAAGATGTTGGCCGTGCCCGCGCGCTGCTCGAAGACCTGCTTAATATCTCCGCTGACCATCAGGTCATCGAAGGCTTCGTCGTCGTAGACCAGCAAGCATGCCTCGCCGTCGTACTGGCCATCGCGAAAACGCGTGCGCAGCCACAAGCCGCGAGTGGTATCTGAGCGCTTCATGCGAGGGGAACCACCACGCGGACCACGGTACCGCGAACCATGTCGCGCGGCGCAGGACGCGTCGACAGCCTGTGATCGACATCCAGCAAGGTCGCGCGCGGCATGCCGGGCCGCGTGGGCGAATCCTGCGGTTCAAGCTGAGCGCGAAGCTCGCCTTCCAGGAAGCTGCGGAACCCATGCACCCGGCCGGTCCGCACTTCGAGCAGCCCCCGCATTTCCTTTAGTGCTCGAAGCACTTCATAAAGTCCCATGCCGCGGTGCCCTGGGCGAGGGTCCGGGATGGCCTTGTCCGAGTGCCGACCCATGCACTTGAGCACGATGGCGTACTCGACGTCGGGCGACACCGCTGGCCCCAAGGCATGTGCCCGGATCGTGTCTACCTGTCGATCACCGACTTCAACAGGTGCCCCGCGCGCTTGACCGCGCAGCAGCTGTCGGCGATACGAGTCGTAGTAACCGATCCCCGAGTCGAAAATAGTGAACTCAAGACACGGGATGGGTGCGGAACTGCCGGCGCCATGCTCGGGATGTCGTCGTGTTTCGAAGATCCGCTTGACGAGCAGTCCGCGCAGTGAGTTCGGGGACAGGGCCTTGCCCTCAGCATCCGTCTTGGCGTGATCATCCGTGTTCTCCAAGAGCTCGCGAAGGATCACGGAAAGCGCCATCCGAAGTTTGGACAGCCGCTGCGCGCTGAAACCTGCGCTCTGCTGAGCGAGTACCAGATCATCCACAAGGGACTCGAAGTCCGCCTCCGGTCTCAGTCGCCGGGTGGGGGCGTCGTACAGATCATGCGGCAGGCTCGGTCGAGGAGCATCCACGCACACCAAGGCTTGGCAGTCCGTAAACAGGTCGGTCACCAAGCGGTAAGACAGAATCTTGTTTCGCGTGCTTGTGAGGTTCTCCGAAGTGGCAGCCTCGTCCATCCCCTCGAAGACATGAGTCGCGTTGGTCAGGCAAAGGACCACGGCGGCCAGGGGATGGACGGACGGCGTCGCGATGACCTGGTTGGCGACGGCGCTCGCCCAGATGAACCGCAAAGAGGCTGCAGCATGCGCGAGCGTGATCAAACGCTGGATTGCCAAGCCTTCCGCACCAGCGTGGCCGAATCGCTCGCGATCTAGACATGCGTCCGAAACGGCGATGACAATGTCGCGCCCGATCTCGGGCAGCGTGATCGCGCTGGCGAGGTCGATGAGCGACAAACTCAGTGGCGGTTGCGTGGGGGCCATCGCCGGATCCTAATGGAACATTGAAGGGGCCTTTCGCACGACGGGCACCGAAGCGCGTAGAGGAGAGTTGAGGGGGCGCAACACCACTCGGACGCCACCGCTCGGACGCCACCGTGAGCCAGTCGCTCGTGGTGTTGGGCAAGTGGACTCATGGTGGAGGTCTGCGTGACCAGCATCTGGCTCCAACATTTGGACCCGAACCCGGACCGTGGCCCAGTTTGTGTATGCGCAGGGTGAATCCGGACAAACGGCAGGAAGGGGGCCGGGGTGCGGGCTCCAGGCTGAAGATGGGTCACAGTTCATCGACGATGAGGCGGATGAAAACTGATGCGCAAGTCGCGCCGTTTGAGCTGTTGTCTGGCTCTATGGGGTGCTCTTGATCAGCGACGCAAACAGGAGTGGGAATGGAGCACTGCGTCAAAGGGCGCTGCTTCGTTGATCGGCCCGTCCCGTGCTTCAAATTCGACGGTAAACGAGACAGCATCTCCAGTTTTCAGGCACAGGTTGGCCCTGGCGTACAGAGAAGCGCGATATCCAATTGACGTTTGAGTGGGAATGAGCGCTCGACGCTGATGCACAAGGGCCCTTCGGGGCCCTTGTTCGCTATTGCCGCGTCGTTGCCGTGCTATTGCGCCGTTGGCGCCAACTGCTTCGCCGTTGGCCAGCGATCCCATCGTCCGGTCGGCTCGGACGCTGAAGTGGCACTGCCTGCTGCACTTCCCTTGGCGAACAGCCTGACCAGCGGAAGGCCCCTGAAGTGCGCATCGCAGGTGAGAACTTCCGCGCCAAGCCGCAGCGCAGTGGCGTAGATGACCGCATCCGCAGTGGCGAGCTTGTGTTGCACGTTGGCCTGCGCCGCGAGCGCTGCGGTTTCGGAATCGAGCAGCTCGACTTGGCAGTCCTCCAGCGACTGTTCCAGCCGCTCCCGTTCTGCTTCGGTCAGTTCGCGCAGGGCCCATTTGGAGAGCTCCAACTGCACGATTGTCGGAACGATGCAATGGGCCTTGGCCGGGAGCGCAGCGGCAATTCGCTGCCCCAGGGCGGTCTGGGAGAAGCACTCGATCCAGACCGATGTATCGACCACGATCGGACTGCATGGGCCCTCGGGTTGGGCGCTAGTAGCGGTCATTGCGATCACGGTATCCCTCCGTGTTGGCGCCTTTGGCAATCCCGAAGAGTTCCTGCGGCGTTACGTGAGGGCAAATGAAGATGCCGTTGCCTCGGCGGATGAACATCAGCTTCTGCCCCGACTTCCATTTCAAGGAGTCTCGAAGCTCTTTGGGCAGCTCGATGCGGTGGCGAGGAGAAAGTTCTCCGGTGGGTGCGGGCATGTGTCCTCCATGGCGATCAGTGAAGCGGGAAGCCGCCGA
>NZ_VOSR01000255.1:0-22581 GCF_007997345.1 Mitsuaria sp. TWR114 | reverse complement strand
CGCCATCAACCCCGGCAACTCCGGGGGGCCGCTGCTGAACCTGCGTGGCGAGGTGGTGGGCATCAACTCGCAGATCTACAGCCAGTCGGGCGGGTTCATGGGGATCTCGTTCGCGATCCCGATCGACGAGGCGATGCGCGTGGCCGATCAGCTCCGCGCCAGCGGACGGGTGACGCGCGGCATGCTGGGCGTGTATCCGGATGACGTCAGCAAGGAGGTCGCCGAGGCGATCGGCCTGGGCAAGCCGCAGGGCGCGCTGATCAGTCGCATCACGCCGGCCGGTCCCGGCGAGAAGGCGGGTCTCCAACTGGGCGACGTGATCACCAAGTTCGACGGGAAGACCGTGGAGAAGGCGGTTGACCTGCGTCGGCTTGCCGCCGCGACCAAGCCGGGCACGAAGGTGCCGCTGCAGGTGTTCCGCCGCGGTGCCTACAAGGACCTGGTCGCGACGCTCGATGCGCTGCCGGATGACCGCACGCCCGCCGCGCCGGAGGCTGAAACGCCGGCCGCCACCGGCGCGCAGGCCTGGGGCCTGACCGTCAGCGAGCTCAGCGAAGCGCAGCGCAAGGAACTGAAGGTGGACGGCGGCCTGCGCATCGACACGGCCGAGGGGCCGGCGGCGCGCGCAGGCTTGAAGGCCGGCGACGTGATCCTCTCGGCCAACAACGCCGAGGTGAAGACCATCAAGCAATTCCAGGCGGCGCTGGCGAAGGTCGAAAAGGGGAAATCGCTGCAGATGCTCGTCCGCCGGGGCGAGGTCGCCACCTATGTCGTGCTCAAGCCGGGCAAGGGGTGAGCGCCGCGATCGTCAACCCAGCGCCGGCCTGGGGCTTTCCGCAATGCGGAATTCCAGGCCGGTGATTCGTGACGCGCGGCACGTCCGGCCGTCGGTTGGTGCTTGCTAACGGCTGTGACCAAGGCGAGGCATTGGTGCCTCGCTCCGCTACAATCCGGGCGCGTTCGGGCAGCTTTGTCGCTGTTCCGACGGTGAATCGGAAGGCTCCATTTTGATGGGCTCAGCGATCCACAGGATGCCCCCAAGTTTTGTGGATAACCTGTGCATGAAATCGCTGTTGGCGAAGGGCAACGCGCGAGAAGCTCGCATCCATGCGGTTTCCAGGGCGGGGCTTTTGGCTACAATGAAAGCCCAACAAGCAGTTGCCATACGTTTTGTTGGAAGGCGCGTCACCGTTTCGACGTGCCTTTTTTTTATGTCCCGTTCAGGTCCTGAGAAGGACCGTGCAACACCGCCCGACCGACCGTCCGCAGCGTCGTCTCAGCGTGCCCCGCTCGAGGGTCGCTGGCGTGGCGGGCGAGTTCGCGGTCTCCGTCCGAGTCCATGAACCACATCCGCAATTTCTCGATCATTGCCCACATCGACCACGGCAAGAGCACGCTGGCCGACCGGATCATCCAGCGCTGCGGAGGTCTGTCCGACCGGGAGATGGAAGCGCAGGTGCTGGACTCGATGGACATCGAGCGCGAGCGCGGCATCACGATCAAGGCACAGACCGCCGCGCTGCAGTACAAGGCGCGCGACGGGCAGGTCTACAACCTGAACCTGATCGACACCCCCGGGCACGTGGACTTCTCCTATGAGGTGAGCCGCTCGCTGTCCGCCTGCGAGGGCGCGCTGCTGGTGGTGGACGCGAGCCAGGGCGTCGAGGCGCAGACGGTGGCGAACTGCTACACCGCGCTGGAGCTGGGGGTCGAGGTGATCCCGGTCCTGAACAAGATGGACCTGCCGCAGGCCAATCCGGACGGCGCCAAGGCGGAGATCGAGGACGTCATCGGCATCGACGCGACCGACGCGATCCCGTGCTCGGCCAAGACCGGCATGGGCATCGACGACATCCTCGAGGCCGTCATCGCTCGCATGCCGCCGCCCAAGGGCGTGGTCGAGGCGCCGCTGCGCGCGATGATCATCGACTCGTGGTTCGACAACTACGTCGGCGTCGTGATGCTGGTGCGCGTCGTCGACGGCACGCTGAAGAAGGGCGAGCGCATCCGGATGATGGCGACCAACGCCGTCTACCCGGCCGAGCAGCTGGGCGTGTTCACGCCGAAGTCGGAGAACCGCGACCAGCTCAGCGCCGGCCAGGTGGGCTTCATCATCGCCGGCATCAAGGAACTGGCCGCGGCGAAGGTGGGCGACACCATCACGCTGGAAAAGAAGCTGCCCAACAACCTCGGCCCCGCTGCCGAGGCGCTGCCCGGCTTCAAGGAGATCCAGCCGCAAGTCTTCGCCGGCCTGTACCCGACCGAGGCGAGCGAGTACGACCAGCTGCGCGACGCGCTGGAAAAGCTCAAGCTGAACGACGCCTCGCTGCGCTTCGAGCCGGAAGTCTCGCAGGCGCTGGGCTTCGGTTTCCGCTGCGGCTTCCTGGGCCTGCTGCACATGGAGATCGTGCAGGAGCGCCTGGAGCGCGAATTCGACCAGGACCTGATCACCACCGCGCCGAGCGTGGTGTACGAAGTCCAGTTGGGCGACGGCGAGGTGATCGAGGTCGAGAACCCGTCCAAGATGCCCGAGCAGAGCAAGATCGGCGAGATCCGCGAGCCGATCGTGACGGTCCACCTGTACATGCCGCAGGAATACGTCGGCCCGGTGATGACGCTGGCCAACCAGAAGCGCGGCGTGCAGCTGAACATGGCGTACCACGGCCGCCAGGTGATGCTGACCTACGAGATCCCGCTGGCGGAGATCGTGCTGGACTTCTTCGACAAGCTGAAGTCGGTCTCGCGCGGCTACGCGTCAATGGACTACGAGTTCAAGGAATACCGCGCCTCGGACGTCGTCAAGGTCGACATGCTGATCAACGGCGACCGGATCGATGCGCTGTCGCTGATCGTGCACCGCTCGCAATCGCAGTTCCGCGGCCGGCAGGTGGCGGCCAAGATGCGCGAGATCATCCCGCGCCAGATGTACGACGTGGCGATCCAGGCGGCGATCGGCGCCAACATCATCTCGCGCGAGAACATCAAGGCGCTGCGCAAGAACGTGCTGGCAAAATGCTACGGCGGTGACATCACCCGCAAGCGCAAGCTGCTGGAGAAGCAGAAGGCCGGCAAGAAGCGCATGAAGCAAATCGGTTCGGTGGAGGTGCCGCAAGAAGCCTTCCTGGCCATCCTCCAAGTCGAAGAATGAAAGCCATGAGCGCATTGACCGGGCTGCTGTACGCCGCCCTGATCGCCTACCTGGGCGGCTGGTACACGGGCTACTGGAACGGCAACTTCTCGCTGCTGCTGCTGATCCTCACCACGGTGACGCTGGCCTACTGGCTGGCCGAGCGCTTCCACTTCGAGCCCGCGCGCCGTCGCGCCGCGGTCCGCCTGGGCGAGAGCGACGCGGCGCGTCGCGCCTCGCTGGCCGCGCAGGGCATCCAGCGCGTCGACGGCGACGTGGAAGGCGCCCGCGAGGAACTGCTGCGCCAGCCCTGGTGGCTGGACTGGACCGCCGGCCTGTTCCCGGTGATCCTGATCGTGTTCCTGCTGCGCTCGTTCATGTTCGAGCCGTTCAAGATTCCCTCGGGCTCGATGGTGCCGACGCTGCTGATCGGCGACCTGATCCTGGTGAACAAGTACCACTACGGCATCCGTCTGCCGGTGATCAACAAGAAGATCATCAGCAACAACGATGTCCAGCGTGGCGACGTGGTGGTGTTCCGCTTCCCGCAGAACCCCAGCGTCGACTACATCAAGCGCGCCGTCGGCCTTCCCGGCGACGAGGTCGCCTACCTCAACCAGAAGCTGTACCTCAACGGCAAGCTGGTGGAGACCGTCTCGCAGGGCGAGTACTTCGACGAGGATCCGGGCTCGATGCGTTTCCGTCCGCGCTTCACCGAGAAGCTGGGCGCGGTCGAGCACCAGATCCTGGTCGCCCCGGAGTCGCCGGGCGTCATCCGCAAGCAGTGGGACTTCCCGTACAGCGAGAACTGCACCTACACGGCCGAGGGCGTGACCTGCAAGGTGCCGGCCGGTCATTACTTCATGATGGGCGACAACCGCGACAACTCCCAGGATTCCCGCTTCTGGGGATTCGTGCCGGATGAGAACATCGTCGGCCGCGCCTTCGTGGTGTGGATGAATTTCGGCAACCTGAAGCGCATCGGCAGCATCCGCTGAGGCGGCGCCGGCGACGATCGACTACTCTGTTCCAACGACTATTTGCGGAGCGACGCGTGATGAGGGCACGGAAGATTCAACGAGGCATCAGCCTGCTGGGACTGCTGTTCTGGGCGGTGATCATTGGCGGCGGATCGGTGATCGTGCTGCGGGTGGTGCCGACCGTGATGGAGTACTACACGATCCAGCGCGCGATCGACAAGATCGCCAAGGACGGCCCCTCCACCGTGGCGGCGGCGCGCGACTCGTTCGAGCGCACCAAGCAGATCGAATACTCGATCGTCAGCATCGAGCCCAAGGACCTGAACATCACCAAGGTCGACGACAAGGTGAAGATCAGCTTCGCGTACGACAAGGAAGTGCCCCTGTTCGGCCCGGCCTTCCTGCTGATCAAGTACAAAGGCGAGTCGCACTGACCCGCCCTCCACGGCACACCCCGCCCATGACCCCGCAAGCGCTCGACGCCCTCCAGCAACGCCTTGGCTACCGCTTCAACCAGGCGGGACTGCTGCAGCGCGCGTTGACGCACCGCAGCTTCGGCCAGCAGCACAACGAGCGCCTGGAATTCCTGGGCGACGCGGTGCTGAACCTGGCGGTGTCGGCGCTGCTGTACGAGCGTTTCGCCGGATCGGATGAAGGCGACCTGACGCGCATCCGCGCGCACCTGGTGCGCGAGGACAGCCTGCATCGCCTGGCGCTGCAGCTGCAGATGCCGGAGGCGCTGCGGATGAGCGAGGGCGAGGCCCGCGGCGGTGGCGGCCAGCGGCCGTCCATCCTGGCCGACGCGCTGGAAGCGGTCATCGGCGCCGCCTTCCAGGACGGCGGCTACGAGGCCGCCCGCGAGATCGTCCGCCGCCTGCTGGGCGAGACGATCGCCGCCAGCGGCATCGACCAATGGGCCAAGGACGCGAAAACCGCGCTGCAGGAATGGCTGCAGGCCCGCAAGCTGGCGGTGCCGGCCTACCGCATCGTCGAGACGCGGGGCCAGGCGCATGCGCAGACCTTCACCGTCGAGTGCGAAGTGGCCGCGCTGACGCTGTCGCGCCGCGGCGAGGGCCGCTCGCGCCGGATCGCCGAGCAGGAGGCGGCCCGGCAGGTGCTCGATGAACTGCTGGCCGGCGACCGGCCCGGCACCGGCCTGCGCGACTGACGCGGAGCCCGCGATGAACGCACCGAGACCCCCGAGGACGCCGCCGACGGCGTCCTCGTCCGATTCCCTTTCTGTTTCCGAATCCGTTTCCGATTCGCCGCCCGAATCGCCGTCCGCCTCCCCGGCCGGCGCCCCCCTTCCCAAGGACCCCGCTCTGAACGCCCCGCACGCCCCCGACACCCCGCTGGACCCCAACGCCGCCGCCGCTCCCGAAGGCGGCGATGACCGGGACGAGGACCTCGATGAGGACCTCGACGACGACGGGTTGCCCGAGGTGCAGGGCGGCATCGGCGCGCCGCCGTACGAAGGCGACCAGCGCTGCGGCCTGATCGCGATCGTCGGCCGGCCCAACGTCGGCAAGTCCACGCTGCTGAACGCGCTGGTCGGGCAGAAGGTCTCGATCACCTCGAAGAAGGCGCAGACCACGCGCCATCGCATCACCGGCGTGCGCACGGTCGACGAGGCGCAGTTCGTCTTCGTCGACACCCCCGGCTTCCAGACCAAGCACAGCACCGCGCTGAACCGCAACCTGAACCGCACGGTGCAGGGCGTGCTGGCGGACGTGGACCTGGTGCTGTTCGTCGTCGAGGCGGGCCGCTTCGGCCTGGACGATGCCAAGGTGCTGTCGCTGCTGCCGCAGGACAAGCCGGTGGTGCTGATCGCCAACAAGCTGGACGCGGTGCACCGCCGCGCCGAGCTGATGCCCTGGCTCAAGAGCATGCAGGAGCGCCGCAACTTCAGCGAGTTCGTGCCGCTGTCGGCGAAGAAGGACTCGGACGTCCAGCGCCTGTTCCAGATCCTGAAGCCCTACCTCCCGAACCAGGAATGGTTCTACGAGGAGGACGCGCTGACCGACCGCAGCGAGAAGTTCCTGGCCGCCGAGATGATCCGCGAGAAGCTCTTCCGCCTGACCGGCGACGAGCTGCCCTACGAGGCGACGGTGATCATCGACCGCTGGGAGGAAGAGGGCAACCTGCGCCGCATCGCCGCGACCATCGTGGTCGAGCGCGACGCCCAGAAGGGCATGGTCATCGGCCAGGGCGGCGAGCGCCTCAAGCGCATCGGCTCCGAGGCCCGTCAGGAGCTCGAGACGCTGATGGACGCGCGCGTGTTCCTGGAGCTGTGGGTGAAGGTCCGCTCCGGCTGGGCCGACAGCGAAGAGCACCTCAGAAGCTACGGCTACGAGTGAGCGCGCCGCGCGCTCGCTGACGATCCGCGCCCATGGCCACCCGCGCCCCGAAGCCGCCCGCCACGCAGGCGGCTTTTGTCCTGCACCACTACGACTGGAGCGAGACCAGCCTGGTGCTGGACCTGTTCAGCCGCGAGCACGGCCGGCTGGCGGTCGTGGCCAAGGGCGCCAAGCGGCCCTATTCGCAGCTGAGATCGGTGCTGCTGCCGTTCCTGCGTCTGCAGGTGACGCTGTCCAAGCCCTCGAAGATGAACGAGGACGGCGCGGCGGAGGTGCAGTCGCTGCGCGGTGCCGAGTGGGTCGGCGGACAGACGCTGCCCAGTGGCGCGGCGCTGTTCAGCGGCTATTACGTCAACGAGCTGCTGCTGAAATTCCTGCCGCGGCAGGATCCGCAGCCGGGGCTGTTCGACGCCTATGCGGCGCTGCTGCCCCGCCTGGCCTCGGTGGACGACGCACAGGCGGCGCTGCGCGCCTTCGAGCTGACGCTGCTGGCGACCTGCGGCCTGCTGCCCGACCTGAGCGTGCTGGCCACGACGCAGGCGCCGCTCGATCCGGAGCGGCCCTACATGCTGGCGCCGGAGTCCGGCGTGATCGTGCCCACGCATGACGCGCCGCAGCTCACCGGCATGGCCTTCATCCAGATCCAGGCGGCGCTGCTGCATGGCAGCCAGGCGGCGCTGCAGCAGGCCTGCGAACTCGCCGGGCCGACCCTGAAGCCGCTGCTGCGCGGCCTGCTTCACTATCATCTGGGCCATCGTCCTCTGCGGACGCGGCAGGTGCTGCTCGACGTCCAGAAGCTGCTCACATGAATCCGCTGATCGCTCCCGAATCCGGTCGCCATGACGCGCGCTGCGCGCTCTCGGTCAACGTCAACAAGGTCGCGCTGCTGCGCAACACACGGCACCTGGGTATCCCCAGCGTGACGCGCGCGGCGCAGCGGTGCCTGGAGGCCGGCGCGCAGGGCATCACGGTGCATCCGCGGCCCGACGAGCGCCACATCCGCGCGCACGACGTGCGCGAGCTCGCCGAGCTGATGAAGGCCTGGCCGCAGGCCGAATACAACATCGAGGGCAACCCGACGCAGAACCTGATGGACTTCATCCGCGAAGTCCGTCCGCACCAGGCGACCTTCGTTCCCGACAGCGAGGACCAGTTCACCTCCGACCACGGCTGGAACCTGCCGGCCGATGCCGAGCGGCTGCGTCCGATGATCGCCGAATGCCGGTCGCTGGGCGTGCGGGTGAGCCTGTTCATGGACCCGCTGCCCGAAGCGATGGCCCATGTGGCGGCGCTGGGCGCGGAGCGCATCGAGCTCTATACCGAGACCTGGGCGAGCGCCTTCGGCACGCCGCGCGAGGCGGAGGTGGCGGCCGGTTTCGCCGCCGCGGCGCGCGCGGCGCTGGCGCAGGGCCTGGGCATCAACGCGGGCCACGACCTGAACCGCGAGAACCTGACGCGCTTCCTGCGCGAGGTGCCGGGCGTGGCGGAGGTGTCGATCGGCCACGCGCTGATCGCGGATGCGCTCGAGCTCGGTTATGCCGAGACGGTGCGGGACTACCAGCGCTGCATCCAGCGCGCCTACGTCTGATTGCATTTGCGCACGCAAGCACCACGCAGCGGGCACGAGACGCGCACCGGGCGCGCATGAAAGGGTCGCGATGATCTACGGCATCGGCACGGACGTCTGCGACATCCGGCGCATCCGCAGCACGTTCGAACGGCGCGGGGAGCGCTTCGCCGGGAAGGTGCTGGGCCCGCACGAGATCGAGGTGTTCCGCGAGCGGTATGCCAAGGTCCCGGCGCGGGGCATCGCCTACCTGGCGACGCGGTTCTCGGCGAAGGAGGCGTTCTCGAAGGCGATCGGGCTGGGCATGCGCATGCCGATGACCTGGCGCGCCTGCGAGATCGTCAAGGCGCGCAGCGGCAAGCCGGAGATCCGGCTGCACGACGGCCTGGCCGAGTGGTTCGAGGCCAAGGGTCTGAGAGCCCACGTCAGCGTCAGCGACGAGACGGACTACGCCACCGCGTTCGTCGTCGTCGAGACGCGGGACTGAGCCGCGCCGGCGACGCCGCCCTCGCCGCGGCCGCGACGATCAGAAACCATGCGGGCGCGACGACGCCTGTTCAACGAGAGAGACAGACCAATGACCGATTCCCTGCATTCGCCGGTGATCCTCGACATCGCGGGCACGACGCTGACCGCTGACGACCGTCGCCGGCTGGCGCATCCGCTGACCGGCGGGATGATCCTGTTCGCGCGCCACTTCGAGAGCCGCGCCCAGCTGACGGCGTTGTGTGCCGAGGCCAAGTCGCTGCGGCCGGACCTGCTGATCGCCGTCGACCAGGAAGGCGGCCGCGTGCAGCGCTTCCGCACCGATGGCTTCACGGCCTTGCCGGCGATGCGCACGCTCGGCGAGCTGTGGATGGACGACGCGATGCGCGCCGTGCAGGCCGCGACAGCGACTGGCCTGGTGCTGGCGCTGGAGCTGCGGGCCTGCGGCGTCGACATGAGCTTCACGCCGGTGCTCGACCTGGACCACCAGGACGCCTCGCGGCAGTCGGTGAGTCCGGTGATCGGCTCGCGCAGCTTCCACGGCGATCCGCGGGTGGTGAGCCTGCTGGCGCAAAGCCTGATGCAGGGCCTGGCGCTGGCCGGCATGGGCAGCTGCGGCAAGCACTTCCCCGGGCACGGCGCGGTGAGCGTCGATTCTCATGTGGGCGTGCCGGTGGACACGCGCTCGCTGAAGGCCATCCTGGCGGAGGACGTGCGGCCCTTCGAGTGGCTGAGCCTGAGCCTGTCGGCGGTGATGCCGGCGCACGTGATCTACCGCAAGGTGGACAGCCGGCCGGCGGGCTTCAGCCGCCGCTGGCTGCAGGACATCCTGCGCGACCGGCTGGGCTTCGCCGGCGCGGTGTTCAGCGACGACCTGGGCATGGCGGCGGCACGCGTCATCGAAGGTCGGCCGGTCGGGTACACCGAGGCCGCGCTGGCGGCGCTGGACGCGGGCTGCGACCTGGTGCTGCTGTGCAACCAGAGCCTGGAGCAGGGCGGCCGCGCGATCGATGAGCTGCTGGACGGCCTGACCGTGGCGCAGTCGACCGGGGCCTGGATGCCGGCGATCGACAGCGAGGCGCGCCGCGCGGCGCTGGTGCCGCAGTCCGCGCCGCTGACCTGGGATGAGCTGATGCTCGCGCCGAGGTATCTGGAGGCGTTGGCGCGGCTGCCGTGAGGCCGTGCGGGCTTGGGCCGCGACGGCCAGCTAGACTCCGCCCCAACTGACCGGACAACGATCAATCAGGGAGCGGGCCAGCATGACGCTGACCATGGAGGGAGTGCTGGCGCTGGCGCCGGACGAGGCATCGGCGAAGGCCGCGCGCGGGCTCACTTCGCCGGCCAAGTGGCCCTTGCTCGGCGCCGATGACGCCGCCGTCTGGGGCGAGTGCCAGGGCAGCGGCTCCAAGCCGTACCAGACGCAGGTCGACCTGAGCGGCCCCGCCTTCCGGTGCTCCTGCCCCAGCCGCAAGTTCCCCTGCAAGCATGGCCTCGCGCTGTTGATGCTGCGCGCGCAGGACGCGTCGAAGTTCAACGGCGGCGAGCCGCCCGCCTGGGTCGTCGAATGGCTGGCCTCTCGCGGCGAGCGGGCGCAGAAGAAGGAAGAGCGCGACCAGAAGGCCGCCGATCGCGCCGCCGAGCGCGCGGTCCAGCTCGCCGACGGCGTCGATCCCGCGCAGGCCACCTCCGCGCTTGCCGATCCGGAGGGCGCGACGAAGCGCGAAGGGCAGCGCTGGCGTCGCATTGAAGAGGCCGCCGGCGAACTGCAACGCTGGCTCGGCGATCAGATCGGCCGCGGCCTCGGCGCGCTCGACGACGCCGCGATCCGCGGCTGGCGCACGATGGCCGCCCGCATGGTCGATGCGCAGGCGCCCGGGCTCGGGCAGCGGCTTACCGCGGCCGCCGATGGCTGGCGCGCCGGCGCGGACTGGCCCGAGCGCATGCTCGCGCGCCTGGGCCTGCTGCAGCTGGCTTGCGAGGCGATCGGCCGGCGCGAGGCGCTGCCGGCCGCCGTCCAGGCGGATCTGCGCACCGTCTGCGGCTGGCCGCTCGACCAGGCGGAGGTGCTCGCCACGGGCGAGCGCCTGACCGATCGCTGGACCGTCATCGGCGTCATCGTCGAGGAACGCGATGCGCGCCTCAACGAACGCCGCGTCTGGCTGCACGGCGCGCGCTCCGGCCGCCGCGCCTGGCTGCTCGATCACACGCATGGCGGACGCGGCTTCGAGGGGCTGTGGCTGCCGGGTTCCGGCAAGGACCTCACGCTGGTCTTCTATCCCGGCGGCGCGTCGCTGCGCGCCCTGGTCGCGGACGAGACGCCATCGACGGAGCCCGCCTCCACCGAAAGCGACGCGGGCGTGACCCCGCAGGCCTGGAGCGCCGAATGGGAGCGCGTCGCGCAGCGCATCGCCGCGCATCCGTTCGCGTCCCTGCATCCCGTGGTGCTCGCCAACGCGACGCCCGTCGCCTCCGACGCAGGGCCGCATCTGACCGCCGAGGGCCGCGCCGTGCCGCTGCGTCTGGGCGATGAGGACTGGTGGTCGCTGATGGCGGTCTCCGGCGCGCATCCGCTCGACGTCATGGGCGAATGGGACGGCGTGCGCCTGAGTCCCTTGACCGCATGGGCCGCCGGATCGGCGCGGCCCCTCTGGACGCGGAGCGCCGCATGAGCGCCTGGACGCCGCTGCTACCGATCGCGATGGTCGGCACCGAACGCCAGCCCGGACCGCTGCCCGAATGGCACGGCGCAATCGGCCAGCTCGCGTCGCAAGCCGCGCTGGCCGCGGACGGTCCGTCGAACCAGGTGCTGCGCGCGATGGCCGTCATCGCGGCCTGCGAGGCCGCCGGCCTGCAGGACCGCGCCTGGGCCGCCGCGCCGCCGGAACCGGCCGCGGCGGACCGCCTGCCGGTGGTCCCGGACGGGCAGGGCGGACACCTGCGATCGTTGCTGCGCTGGGCGCTGAACGAAGCACCGACCCGGCTCCAACAGCAGCTCTTCGCGGACCTCGCTACCGCTGGGCTGCGCCTGCCCGATGCGCTCTTACCGCAGGCGCTCGAACTCGGCCGGCGCTCGGTGGCGCTGCGGGCGCCGCTGCTGCCGGTGCTCGGCGAACGCGGCCTGTGGCTCGCCCGCCAGCGCGAGGAGTGGCGCTATGCGGCCGGTGTCGGCGGCGAGGCCCTTGACGACTCGCAATGGACCGAGGGCACGCTCGAGCAGCGCCGCGCCTTCCTGGCTCGCGAGCGCGGGGCCGATGCCGCCGCCGGCCGCGCCCGGCTTGAAGCCGCCTTGGCCGAACTGCCTCACCTGCAGCTTCGACACGCCGACGCGGAAGGCGCCCGTGATCAGCTTGAAGTAGACGAAGCGCTGCTCGACCGCCAGCGAGGCCCACTGGCTCTGCAGCGCCAACGCGAGCGCCTCGGGCGGCTGCTGCGGCTGCCCGGCGCGGCGCATCCGCGTCGCGCCATCGATCGCCTCGCGCCGCTGCTGCGCAGCGAGCGTGTGTTGCTGCGCCAGCACTGGGTCATCGACGCGCCGGCCGCCGCCGGCAGCGATTGGGCCGCCGATCAGCTCATCGCCGAGCGCCCCCAGTCGGAGAAGCTCGGCGAGCGCGGCTGGTGGCTGTTCCAGCTGGTGCGTCAGGTGCCGCTGGCTTGGTGGACCGAAACCACCGGCATGACGCCCGCCGAGCTGCTCGGCTGGGCGCGCAAGACCGACTGGGCCGAGGCGCTGCAGCGCGGCTGGTTCGACGTGCTCGGCGCCGCGCGCGAGATCGACTGGTGCGAGGCCTTCCTCGACCACGCGTTTGGCGACCTCGGCGCCGGCATCGAGTCGCACCGTGCGGCGCAGGTGCTGGGCTGGCTGCCGCAGGCGCGCCGCGAGCGCTACTGGCTGCGCCACCTGCAGCAGGGCACGCTGCCCTTGTCCGCGCTGATCGCGGCGGCGAGCGGTGGCGAGACGCTCGGCCCTCAGCTGTCGCAGGCGCTGACCGAGCAGCTGCTCACGCGCGCCCGCGCCGGCACGCTCAAGGACGACTACACCGTGCGCGCGATGCTGGCCGACTTCGGCGCCGTCGTGCATCCCGACTGCCTGTCCGCCTACGGCTCGATCGCCGACCAGCGCGCGGCCGGCGAGACCGCCGCCTATGCGGACATGCTGCAGGCCGTCGTGCAGACGGCCGCGCTGCGCCGCGCCCTGATCGCTCTTCAACCGGATCCGACCCCGAGGACCCCATGACGACCACGCCCGACACTTCCACCGCCTCGCAGGTCCTGCGCCGCCACGCGGAGCACCAGTACGCCGAGGAGCTCGCCGAGCTCAGGCGCCAGGACACGCGTCCGCGTCCCGAGAACTGGGCGATGTCGCCCTGGGCGGTGCTGCGCTACCTGATGGGAGGCACGCTGGAGAACGGCTTCGAAGTCAGCGCCAAGTACATCGGCGATGAGCGCCTGATGGAGATCGCCGTCGCGACGCTCGCCACCGATCGCGCGCTGCTGCTCTATGGCGTGCCGGGCACGGCGAAGTCCTGGGTCTCGGAGCACCTGTCGGCGGCCGTCAGCGGCGACTCGACGCTGCTGATCCAGGGCACCGCCGGCACCGGCGAGGAACAGCTGCGCTACGGCTGGAACTACGCGCAGCTGCTGGCCAACGGCCCGAGCGAGGCGGCGCTGGTGCCGAGTCCGCTGATGAAGGCGATGCGGGCCGGCAAGATCGCGCGCATCGAGGAGCTGACGCGCATCCCGGCCGACGTGCAGGACAGCCTGATCACGGTGCTGTCGGAGAAGACGCTGCCGATTCCGGAGCTCGGCGGCGAGGTGCAGGCCACGCGCGGCTTCAGCGTGATCGCCACGGCCAACAACCGCGACAAGGGCGTGAACGAGCTGTCGGCCGCGCTCAAGCGGCGCTTCAACACGGTGGTGCTGCCGGTGCCGGCGAGCGAGGACGCGGAGGTGTCCATCGTGGTCAAGCGGGTCGCGGAGCTGGGCGCCGCACTGCAGCTGCCGGCCGAGCCGCCGGCGCTGAAGGAAGTGCGCCGCATCGTGCAGATCTTCCGCGAGCTGCGCAACGGCCGCACCGAGGACGGCAAGACGCAGCTGAAGTCGCCCAGCGGCACGCTGTCGACGGCGGAGGCGATCTCGGTGATCAACAGCGGCATGGCGCTGGCGGGCCACTTCGGCGACGGCGTGATGCGTCCGCGCGATGTGGCCTCGGGCCTGCTCGGCGCGATCGTCAAGGACCCGGTGCAGGACCAGGTCGTGTGGACCGAGTACCTCGAGACCGTCGTCAAGGAACGCGCCGACTGGAAGGACCTGTACCGCGCCTGCCGCGAGCAGTCCTGAACGCGGAACCGCGAGTTCCCATGAGCGATCCGGTCCATTACTTCGGTGTCCGGCACCACGGGCCCGGCTGCGCGCGCAGCCTGCTGGCCGCGTTCGAGGCCTTGAAGCCGGACTGCGTGCTGATCGAGGGGCCGCCCGAGGCGGACGGCCTCGTCGCGGCGGTGCTCGAGGCCGACATGACGCCGCCGGTGGCGCTGCTCACGCATGGCGTCGAGGACGCGAGCCGCGCGGTGTATCACCCGTTCGCGAGCTTCTCGCCCGAATGGCAGGCGCTGCGCTGGGCGGCCGGGGCCGGTGTGCCGGCGAGGTTCATCGACCTGCCGGTGGGCGTGTCGCTGGCGCTCGAGCAGGCGGGTCAGCTGAATTCGGAAGACGACAAGCCGGACGGGAACGAGCCGGACGACGAGCAAGCGGGGGCACAGCAAGTCGGGGCACAACAAGCGGGGGATCAGCAGGCGCAGCCCGTCTCCGCCGAGACGCCCGATCCCGCGCCGTCGCGCCGTGGCGATCCGCTGGACTGGTTCGCGCGCGCGGCGGGCTACGCCGATGGCGAGGCGTGGTGGAACCACATGGTCGAAGAGCGCGGCGACGGCGAGGATCTCTTCGCCGCGATCGGCGAGGCGATGACCACGCTGCGCGCGGAATCCGGCGATGACGAGACGCTCGATCCGAAGACGCCGCGCGCCCGCCGCGAGGTGCTGCGCGAGGCGCACATGCGGCAGTGCATCCGCGTCGCGCGCAAGGAGGGCTTCGAGCGCATCGCGGTGGTCTGCGGCGCCTGGCACCTCGGCGGCTTGCAGGCGGACATCACGATGAAGGCGGACCAGGCGCTGCTCAAGGGCCTGCCCAAGCTGAAGGTCAGCAGCACCTGGGTGCCGTGGACCTATCGCCACCTGGCGCGCGAGAGCGGCTACGGTGCCGGCATCCATTCGCCGGGCTGGTACGAGCACCTGTGGCTGAGCGGCCTAGATGGCGAGCGGCGGCCGCGCGCGATCGGCTGGCTGGCGCGCGTCGCGCGGCTGATGCGCGAGCGCGACCTGGACTGCTCCTCCGCCCACCTGATCGAGGCCAGCCGCCTGGCCGACACGCTGGCCGCGCTGCGTCAGCGGCCGGCGCCGGGACTAGACGAGTTGCACGAGGCCACGCGCGCGGTGATGACGCTGGGCGACGAGGCCGTGCTCGGTTTCATCCGCGACGAGCTGGTCATCGGCGACCGGCTCGGCCAGGTGCCGGCCGGCGTGCCGACGGTGCCGCTGCAGCGCGATCTCGAGCAGATGCAGAAGTCGCTGCGGATGAAGCCCGAGGCGACGCAGAAGACCCTGGACCTGGACCTGCGCCAGCCCAACGACCTGGCGCGCAGCCATCTGCTGCACCGGCTGCGGCTGATCGATCTGCCGTGGGGCGAGATCGCGCGCACGGGCAAGTCCTCGCGCGGCACCTTCCACGAGCTGTGGTCGCTGCAATGGCAGCCGGAATTCGCGCTGCGCCTGATCGAGGCCAGCCGCTGGGGGCAGTCGGTCGCGCAGGCGGCGACGGCGGCGGTGGCCGAGCGCTGCGGCGGCGAACGCACGCTGGGCGCGCTGGCCGAGCTCGTGGACCGCGTGCTGCTGGCCGATCTGCCGCAGGCGGTGATCGTCGCGTCGCGCGCGCTGCAGGATCACGCCGCGGTGACCGGGGATGCCGATCAGCTGCTGGCGGCGCTGCCGCCGCTCGCCAATGTCTTCCGCTACGGCAACGTGCGGCAGACCGACGCGGCGATGGTGGGTCATGTCTTCGACGGTCTGGTCACGCGGGCGGCGATCAGCTTGCCGCTGGCGGGCGATTCGCTCGACGACGCGGCGGCCGCGCAGTGCCGCGATCGCGTGCTGGGCGCGCAATCGGCGATCCGCCTGCGCGATCCGGGGCGGCAGACCGAGCCCTCCACGCAATGGCGAGCCGCGATCGCGCAACTCGCGGCGCGCGAGGGCGCGCATGCCTTGCTGCGGGGGCTGTGCACGCGGTTGCTGCTGGACGACGGCCTGATCACGGCGGGGGACGCGGGCACGGCGATCTCGCTGCATCTGTCGCGCGCGGCCGAGCCGGGCAAGGCGGCGGCGTGGCTGGATGGCTTCCTCAACCGCAACGCGGTGGTGCTGCTGCATCACGATGGCGTCTGGCCTTTGGTCGATGCGTGGCTGAGCGGGCTCGACGAGGAGCACTTCATCCGCGTGCTGCCGCTGGTGCGGCGGACCTTCGCGCATTTCGACGCGGCCGAGCGCCGTGACCTGGGTCAGCGCGCGGCGCGCAAGGGTGGCGGCACGGCGATGGCGCCGGCCCGGGCGGAATGGGACGAGGCGCGCGCGGCATTGCCTCTGCCGCTGCTGCGCGCGATGTTGGGAGTGGACGCATGAGCGGCTCGGACGAGAGGAACGACGCGGATCGCCTGCGCCGCTGGCGGCTGGTGCTTGGCGGCGAGGCGCAGGACAGCTGCGGCGCGCTGAACGGCGACGCGGCGGAGATGGACCAGGCGCTGAGCGCGCTCTACGACGACCACGGCGGTCTGGGCGATGACCGGCGGGGGGGCCGGGGCAACTCCGCGCCGCGCGTGGCGCGCTGGCTGGGCGACATCCGCAAGTACTTCCCGAGCACGGTGGTGCAGGTGATGCAGAAGGACGCGCTGGAGCGTCTGAACCTGCGCGACATGCTGCTGCAGCCGGAGATGCTGCAGGGCGTGCAGCCGGACGTGCACCTGGTGGCCAACCTGATGGCGCTGTCGCGGGTGATTCCGGCGGGCACGAAGGAGACGGCGCGCCGCGTGGTGCGCCAGGTCGTCGACGAACTGATGAAGCGGCTCGAGGAGCCGATGCGCGCGGCGGTGACGGGCGCCTTGGACCGCAGCCAGCGCAACCGCCGGCCGCGGCTGGCGGAGATCGACTGGCACCGCACGATCCGCGCCAACCTGCGGCATTGGCAGCCGACGCATCGCACGGTGATCCCGGAGACGCTGCATGGCTTCGGCCGCAAGGCGCGGCGGCCGCAGCGCGAGGTGGTGCTGTGCATCGACCAGAGCGGGTCGATGGCGAACTCGGTCGTGTACTCGAGCATCTTTGGCGCCGTGCTGGCGTCGCTGCCGGCGGTGAGCACGAAGCTGGTGGTCTTCGACACGGCGGTCGTCGACATGACCGAGCAGCTGGACGATCCGGTGGATCTGCTGTTCGGTGTCCAGCTGGGTGGCGGCACGGACATCAACGGCGCGGTGGCGTATTGCCAGTCGCTGATCCGCGAGCCGCGCAACACGATCTTCGTGCTGATTTCGGATCTCTATGAAGGCGGCGTCGAGCCGCAGCTGCTGCGCCGCGCGGCGTCGCTGGTCGAGAGCGGCGTGCAGTGCGTGGCGCTGCTGGCGCTCAGCGACGAAGGCGCGCCGGCCTATGACCGCGCGCTCGCGGCCAAGCTGGCGGCGCTGGGCGTGCCGTCGTTCGCGTGCACGCCGGATGCGTTCCCGGGCCTGATGGCCGCGGCGATCCGCCGGGACGACATCGGCGCCTGGGCGGCCGGGCAGGGGATCGTGACGGCGGCGAAGGGCGGTTGAAACGCGGTTGAAGCAACCGGGCCGCGACGCTCAGCGTCCTTCGCCCTGTGCCATCTTCGCGAACCAGGCCGACTGGCCGGTCTTGTTCAGCTGGTACCAGGCCTCGAGCGTCTGGTGCTCGTAGACGTCGAGCGTCTCGAAGATGGCGCGCGCGAAGTCCAGCGCCGACATGCCGCCGGCGGTGATCAGCCCGCGGTCGATGACGACGGGTTCGTCGACGTAGCGGTCGCTGCCGGCGTATTCCGGCACGCCCTTCAGGTAGGCCAGCGCGTTGCTGGTGTGCTGGCGGTCGTCGAGCACGCCGAGCCGCGCCAGGCCCGCCGTGGCGCCGCAGATCGCGGCCACGCGCTTGCCGGCATCGAGGAACTCCTTGGCCTTCTTCGCTGCTTCCAGGTGCTCGCCCTTGTCCCAGCCGGCGCCGCCGGGAAGGATCAGCAGCTCGCTGTCGTCGGGAAACAGCGTCGAGAGCCGGATGTCCGGCATCACCGACAGCCCGCCCATCGATCGCGCCAGGTTGGCGCCCGCGGCGGCGACGGTCTTCACCTGCCAGGTGCCTGGCGATTTCTGGAATTCCGGCGTGTTGATGCCGGCGACCGCATAAGCGGCCTCCCAGTCGGCGAAGCCCTCGAAGAGGTAGAGATGGACGGTGCGGGATGGAGCGTTCATGCCGCAGAGGCGGCAAGGTGCGTGCCCGCGGCCCTGTCTTCAGGGGAGATCAGCCGGCGAGTTTCTTCACCGTGCAGCGAGTTGCTTGGCGAGGCGGACCATGGGCGTGCGCGACAGCTCGTTGAGGGCGCGCTCGACTTGCACGAAGCCGTTGCGCGCGTAGAGCGCGATCAGCGGCGCGTTCGTCGACGAGGTCCAGGTGCAGCACTGGAGCAGGCCATGTCCTCGGAACCACGACTCGGCGCGCGCGAGCAGTTGCTGCGCGACGCCGAGCCGCCGCGCCTGCGGCACGACGTAGGTCGTGGAGACGAGGCCGAAGGGCGTGTCGTCCGGGCCTGCTTCAATCCGATAGATCGTATGGCCGACGATCTCGCCGGTTGGATCCTCGGCGATCACCACTTCGGCGGCGCGCCCGTCCAGATGCCATCGCACGCGATCGCGCAGCCAGTCCATCGAGTACATGCCACCGCCAGCCGCCTCGCCTTCGACCTCGACGAGCGTCGCGCGCATGCGCTGCGCGATCAGGTCGATGGCGGCGGTGTCGTCGAGCGTGATGGTGCGGAGTTGCATGGTGTGGGAAGCAAAGGGACGCACGATGCTGAATCTCTCAGCGCAGCCGCGTCAGCATCGCCTGAAGGGCGGGCTCCGACAACTCGCCGGTCCGCTTGGCCACCAGGCGGCCGGACGCATCGAAGAGCAGCGTCGTCGGATAACCCGCCTGCTTGAATGTCGCGCTCGCCTGGCGCCGTTCATCGATGGCGATGTTGCCCATCGTGAGGCGTTGAGACCTCAGCCACTTCGCGACATGGTGCGCGTCCTCGCCCTGGTTGATGAACACGAAGCGCACGTCGGGGCGATCGCGCTGCGCCTGCGCGAGCATCGGCATCTCACGCACGCAGGGCCCGCACCAGGTCGCCCACAGGTTGACGAGGACGGGCTTGCCATCGCGCGCGGCGAGATCCAGGCGCTCGCCGTTCAACTGCGTGAACTGGAGCGCCGGCAGCGGCGCGGAAGCGGGCTGCAGCGCGAGCTGGATCTGCCCCGCGACGATCAGCGCCGTCCCGATCGCCAGCGGCACCGTCGCCGGCACGCGCAAGCCCGGCGCGTTCCTCAACCGGAAGGTCGCGTACATCCACATCGCGATGATCCCGATCTCGGGCGACCAGCCGCCATCACGGAGGTTGAGGACGCTGAGCGGATGCTCGACGTAGAGCTCCTTGTATTGATAGAGGAAGCCCAGCCGCGCGAACAGCAATGCGACGAGCAGGCATCGCCAGAGCAGCGGACCGACATCCAGCTGGCGCCGGCGGGCAAGCACCGTGGCCACGGCGCTCGACACCGCGACCGCGATGCACAGATGGACGAAGGTCCACGGCAGGACCAAGGGGCCGATCGCGACGGCGTCGCTCATCGCGTCACTCCGGGACATTGCGGGCCGCCCATCGATCAGGTGGCGAAGATGCCGTCCGTCGACGCGAAGCCCTTGATCTCGATCGGGTTGCCCGAGGGGTCGAGGAAGAACATCGTCGCCTGCTCGCCCGGCTGGCCGGCGAAGCGGACGCTGGGCTTGAGCACGAACTCGATGCCGCGCGCCTCCAGCTGGTCCGCGAGCGCGCGCCACTCGGGCATCCGCAGGATCACGCCCAGGTGCGGCATCGGGACCAGGTGATCGCCGACCTTGCCGGTGTTGCCGGTCTTGAACGGCTCGCCCAGGTGCAGCGAGATCTGATGGCCGAAGAAGTCGAAATCGACCCAGGTGTCGGTGCTGCGGCCTTCCTCGCAGCCGAGCACGCCGCCATAGAAGGCGCGGGCATCGTCGAGGTCGCGCACGTGATAGGCCAGGTGGAACAGCGATCGCATGGGGCACTCCCGCTCGAGGGTCAATCGATCGGGCGATCCTAGCTGCGAGAACGCCGCCGTTAACATCGCCGCTTCCTGTCTCGTGCGCTGGGAGTTCGTCGTGGATGTGACCGCTTGGTTGGGCTTTGTCAGCGTGGCGCTGTTCGTCACCTTCACGCCGGGACCGGCCGTGCTGATGGCGATCTCGAACTCGCTCAGCGTCGGGCCGCGGCGCGCGATGGTGGGTTCGCTGGGCAATGCGATCGGGCTGCTGGCGGTGTCGGCCGCGACGACGGCCGGGCTGGGCGTACTGCTGAGCACCTCGGCCAAGGCCTTCCTCGTCGTCAAGCTGCTGGGCGCCTGCTACCTGGTCTGGCTCGGCATCAAGCAATGGCGCCAGGGCGAGCGCATGGCCTCGATCGCGGACGGCGACGCGGCCGCGGCCGAAACGGCGGGGCTGTCGCGCCGGGCGCTGTTCCTGCGCGGCATCCTGGTCGCGCTCACGAATCCCAAGGCGATCCTGTTCTTCACCGCGCTGTTTCCGCAGTTCATGAATCACCCCGAGACGGCGATGCGCGACTTCGTCGTGCTGACGGTGACCTTCTCGCTGTGCGCCGTGCTGGCGCATGGCTTCTACGTCGTGCTGGCCCGCGCGCTGCGCCGCGGCTTGGCGTCCCCGCGCCGCGTGAAGGTCATGAACCGCAGCTTCGGCGCGTGCTTCGTGGCGCTGGGCGTGAGCCTCCTCGGCTGGCGCGGGCGGACGCAGTAAGCGCGGCACCGCCATGTTCTCGCACGTGTTCATCGGCGTCGGCGATTTCGACCGGTCGCTCGCGTTCTACACGCCGCTGATGGCGGCGCTCGGGCTACCGCAGCGCTTCTGCGATCCCTCGCGGCCCTGGGCCGGCTGGCAGTCGGTGCCGGGGCCGCGGCCGCTCTTTCTCATCGGGCGTCCTTTCGACGGCATGGCGCACGCCGCGGGCAACGGCCAGATGGCCGCCTTCATGGCCGACTCGCGCGCGATGGTCGATGCCGCCCATGCGGCGGCGCTCGCGCACGGCGGCCGCTGCGAAGGTCCGCCAGGCCTGCGGCCCGAGTATCACGAGCACTACTACGGCGCCTACTTCCGCGATCCCGACGGGAACAAGCTGTGCGTGGCCTGCCATTCGCCGCCGGCGCCCTCGCAGGATTGACCCGAGCGGCGCTCGCACGTCGATTGCCCTGCCAGGGACAGGAGCCGACATGTTTCCCATCCCCCGCACCGTTTGCTGGATCCCGAGCTGGAGCGCTTCGCATCCGGACGTCGGCATCGAACATCTGCGCCTCTCGGAGGGGCAGGCCGACGGGCTGGTCGTTGCGATCGACGACGAGCGCGGACCGTTCCGCCTCCATTACCGCTTGAACTGGGACGCGCAGTGGTGCCTGCGTGATGCGGCGCTGTCGCTGATCGTCGGGGAGGGTGTCGCCGCACGCACGATGGGCCTCGCCACCGATGGGCAGGGGCACTGGACCGACGACCGCGGCGCGGCGCTCCCCGCGCTGGAGGGCTGCCTCGACATCGACATCTGGCCCACGCCGTTCACCAACAGCTTCCCGATCCGGCGCGTGTCCCTGGCGGTCGGCGAGCGGCGCGAGTTCCGCATGGCGTGGGTCGATGGCACGGCGTTGACCGTCCGCCCTCAGGCTCAGGCCTATACGCGGCTCGATGAGCGGCGCTATCGCTTCGAGTCGCTGGATGGGTCCGGCTTCACCGCGGACCTGGAGGTCGACGAGCACGGCCTGGTGGTGGATTACCCGGGACTGTTCCGCCGCGTGTGAGCCAGCCGCTTCGCGACACAATGCGCCGCGATCCGGGCCTGCCTTGGCGCCGGCTTTCCTTGCGTTCCGTCCGACAGCACCCCATGAGCCTGCAAGCCACCTTCATCGACTACCTGCGCCGCTACGAAGCGAAGGACCTGGACGGCATCGCCGCGATGCTCGCGCCGGAGGCAACGCTGCGCGACTGGAACCTGTCGGTGAAGGGCCGCGACGCCGCGATCGCCGAGACGCGCAAGAACTTCGAATCGGCGGCGTCGATCCGCATTGAGGTGCTGCGCGTGCTCGAAGGCGACCGCTCCGTCGCCGGCGAGCTGCGCATCGTCGTCGACGGGCACATCGAGCTGTTCGTGGTCGACGTGCTGGACTTTGACGACGAAGGCCGCATCAGCGCGATCCGGGCCTACCTCGGTCGCGGAGACTGAGCGCCGGACACGCCATGGCGGCGCGGGGCGCGCCCGTGTGGTTCCCTTCACTCGTCGGCGCCAAGCCGCACGACCAGCGCCGCGACGCTCGCGACCGTCGCCAGGCCGGTCACGCCCAGCCAGCCCCAGTGGGCCAGCAGCAGGCTGCCGAGCGCGGCGCCGGTCGCCATGCCGATGAACATGCCGGTGAACAGCAGCGCGTTCAGGCGGCTGCGCGCGGCCGGGTCCAGGCTGTAGACGATGGTCTGGTGCGCGACCAGCGCCGCCTGCACGCCGAAGTCGAAGACGACCGCCAACACCACCAGCACGGCGATCGCCGCACCACGGTCCAGCCAGGCGGTGACCGACATCGCCGCGAACGACAGCACCACCAGCAGGGCGCCTAGCCGCGTCACCACGCCGGGACCGCGCCGG
>NZ_VOSR01000254.1:0-7400 GCF_007997345.1 Mitsuaria sp. TWR114 | reverse complement strand
CGGTGGCCGCGCTGATCCTGTCCAACTCGCCCTGGCGGGAGCTCTATGCCGCCTTCACCCGCATCGAGGGCGAGGTCCGCATCGGCGGCGACTGGCTGGTGCTCGCCAAGCCGCTGCTGGTCTGGGTGAACGACCTGTGGATGGCGGTGTTCTTCTTCCTCGTCGGCCTGGAGATCAAGCGCGAGTTCGTCAGCGGCGAGCTGGCCCAGCGCTCCCAGGCGGTGCTGCCGATGGTGGCCGCGCTGGGCGGCATGGTCGTGCCGGCGCTGATCTATGCCGTCATCAACCGCGGCGATCCGGTCGCGCTGCACGGCTGGGCGATCCCCGCCGCCACCGACATCGCCTTCGCGATCGGCATCGTCATGCTGCTGGGCAGCCGGGTGCCGGCCTCGCTGAAGGTCTTCCTGACGGCGGTCGCGATCATCGACGACCTCGGCGCCATCGTCGTCATCGCGCTTTTCTACACGAGCCAGCTGTCGCTGGTCATGCTGGGGGCCGCCGCGGCCTGCCTGGCGATCCTCTTCGCGCTCAACCAGGCCCGGGTGACGCGCGCGGACCTCTACATCGTCGTCGGCCTGGTGCTGTGGACCTGCGTGCTCAAGTCGGGCGTGCATGCGACGCTCGCGGGCGTCGCGACCGCGCTGTTCATCCCGTCGGACGACGGCCGCGGCCACTCGCCGGCCGAGGACCTCGAGCACGGCCTGCATCCGTGGGTCGCCTTCCTGGTCCTGCCGATGTTCGCGTTCTCCAACGCGGGCGTGTCGCTGCTGGGCCTGCATGCGGGCGACCTGCTGCATCCGGTGTCGCTGGGCATCGCGCTGGGGCTGCTGCTCGGCAAGGCGGTGGGCGTGTTCGGCAGCTCCTGGCTGATGATCCGCTTCGGCCTGGCGCAGCGGCCGGGCGGCGCCGACTGGATCCAGTTCTTCGGCGTCTGCGTGCTCTGCGGCATCGGCTTCACGATGAGCCTGTTCATCGGCGGCCTGGCCTTCGAAGGCCACGGGCCCGACTACGAGACGCGGGTGAAGCTCGGCGTGCTGGGCGGCTCGATCCTGTCCGGCGTGGTGGGCACGCTGATCCTGCTGCGCAGAAGCGCCTGAGCGGGCGCCCCGCCCAAAAAAGAAGGGAGCCCGCGGGCTCCCTCGTCGCTGATGCCGATCCAGTGCCGATCCGGCGCCGACCCGGCGCCGCGGTGGCGCTCAGTGCTTGTCGCCCGGCGGATGGGTGAGCAGCCGGTCGGTCATCGCGATGGCCAGCGCTGAGAGCAGGAAGGCCAGGTGGATGGCCGTCTGCCAGATCAGCGTCTGCTCGGTCAGGTTCTGCACATTGATGAAGGTCTTGAGCAGGTGGATCGAGGAGATGCCGATGATGGCCGTCGCCAGCTTGACCTTCAGCACCGACGCATTGACGTGGTCCAGCCATTCGGGCTGGTCCGGATGGCCCTCCAGATGCAGCCGCGACACGAAGGTCTCGTAGCCGCCCACGATCACCATGATCAGCAGGTTGGAGATCATCACCACGTCGATCAGCGCCAGCACGGCCAGCATGATGATGGTCTCGTTGAGCTTCGTGGGCGCGGTGCCGGCCTTGTAGCCCACGCTGTCCACCAGCAGTCTGAGGGCTTCCTGGTTGCCGAAGGCCGCCTCCACGAGATGGATCAGCTCGGTCCAGAACTGGTAGACGTAGACCGCCTGCGCCAGGATCAGCCCCAGGTACAGCGGCAACTGCAGCCAGCGGCTCCCGAACATCAGGTGGGCGAGCGGGTGCATGCGCTTGGGCGTGGTGTCGGCCGGGGCCTTCGGTCGATCGGTCATCGGGGCAATCCTTCAGGTCGTAACGGGCGGGAACCGCCAAACCGGGCGATTTTAGTGAGAGCATGCCGCTGGTTTCGCGGCCGCGCGCCCGCCGCTCTTCTACAAGAGTAAGCAGATCGTCAGTGTGAAAGCGGAGAGTTCGGCCGAGTTCGAAGATCCCTGCCTGTACGGAGACATAGGCCATGAGCGACAAGATCAGCGACAAGATCTACAACCCCCCCCAAGCCGCCGTCCAGGGCGCGCACGTGTCCGGCATGGCCGCCTACGAGGCGCTGTGCAAGGAAGCCGAGACCGACTACGCCGGCTACTGGGCGCGCCAGGCGCGTGAGCTGCTCAGCTGGAAGCAGCCCTTCACCAAGGTGCTGAACGAGTCGGACGCCCCCTTCTTCAAGTGGTTCGAGGACGGCCGGCTCAACGTGTCCTACAACTGCCTGGACCGCCACGTCGAGGCCGGCCGGGGCGAGCGCGTCGCGATCATCTTCGAGGCCGACGACGGCAGCGTCACCCGCGTCACCTATGCCGAGCTGCTGGCCCGGACGGCGCAGCTGGCCAACGCGCTCAAGGCGCGCGGCGTGAAGAAGGGCGATCGCGTCGTCATCTACATGCCGATGTCGGTCGAGGGCGTGGTGGCGATGCAGGCCTGCGCGCGCATCGGCGCGACGCACTCGTGGTGTTCGGCGGCTTCTCGGCGCAGTCGCTGCGCGACCGGGTGCAGGACGCCGGCGCGGTGATGGTGCTGACCGCCGATGAGCAGGCGCGTGGCGGCAAGTCGCTGCCGCTCAAGGCCATCGTCGATGACGCGCTGGCCGACAACAGCTGCCCGACGATCCGGTCGGTCCTCGTCTACAAGCGCACCGGCGGTCAGATCGCCTGGGTCGATGGCCGCGATGAATGGCTGCATGACGCGGTGGCCGGCCAGGCCACGAGCTGCGAACCCGAATGGGTCGAGGCCGAGCATCCGCTGTTCCTGCTCTACACCTCGGGCTCGACCGGCAAGCCCAAGGGCGTGCAGCACAGCACCGGCGGCTACCTGCTGCATGCGGCGCTGACCACCAAGTGGACCTTCGACCTGAAGGACTCCGACATCTTCTGGTGTACCGCCGACATCGGCTGGGTGACCGGCCACACCTACATCACCTACGGGCCGCTGGCGCTGGGCGGCACCGAGATCGTCTTCGAGGGCATCCCGACCTTCCCGGACGCCGGCCGCTTCTGGCAGATGATCCAGAAGCACAAGGTCACGATCTTCTACACGGCGCCGACGGCGATCCGCTCGCTGATCAAGGCGGCCGAGACCAACGAGGCGGTCCATCCGAAGAACTACGACCTGGGCTCGCTGCGGCTGCTGGGCTCGGTGGGTGAGCCGATCAACCCGGCCGCCTGGGAGTGGTACCACCAGCATGTGGGCGGCGGCCGCTGCCCGATCGTGGACACCTTCTGGCAGACGGAGACCGGCGGCCACATGATCACGCCGCTGCCGGGCGCCACGCCGCTGGTGCCGGGCTCGTGCACGCTGCCGTTCCCCGGCATCACCGCGGCCATCGTGGACGAGACCGGCAACGACGTGCCCAACGGGCAGGGCGGCATCCTGGTCGTCAAGAAGCCGTGGCCCTCGATGATCCGCACGATCTGGGGCGATCCGGAACGCTTCAAGAAGAGCTACTACCCGCCCGAGCTCAAGGGCTACTACCTCGCCGGCGACGGCGCCATCCGCGACGCGGACACCGGCTACTTCACCATCACCGGCCGCATCGACGACGTGCTGAACGTTTCGGGCCACCGCATGGGGACGATGGAGATCGAGTCCGCGCTGGTCAGCTGCACCGAGCTGGTGGCGGAGGCGGCGGTCGTGGGCCGGCCCGATGACACCACCGGCGAGGCGATCTGCGCCTTCGTCGTGCTCAAGCGCCCGCGTCCGAGCGGCGACGAGGCCAAGGCCATCGCCAAGCAGCTGCGCGACTGGGTCGCCAAGGAGATCGGTCCGATCGCCAAGCCCAAGGACATCCGCTTCGGCGACAACCTGCCCAAGACCCGCAGCGGCAAGATCATGCGCCGGCTGCTGCGCTCGGTCGCCAAGGGGGAGAGCGTCACGCAGGACACCTCGACGCTGGAGAATCCGGCGATCCTGGAGCAACTGGGCCAGGCCTACTGAGATCGCTCCGCAGCAGCTCGTGAAGCCCCGCCTCGGCGGGGTTTTTTCATGGGGCTCGCGCAGACACCTGCATCCCGGCACCCGCATGAACGCCCGCCGCGCGGCCCGCGTGCGCGGGGCGGTGCGGCAGCGGGGCGCTGGTCTCCGGCAGCGCTTGGCCTTCATGTGGCAGCCAAGGCCGCAGCCACACTGGCTCGGGTCGTGGTGTCCGCGCGGTTCATGGACCAAGAATCGTCGCACCGCCCCATCGGGGCGGGCCGCGATCCGGCCCGCGATCAGGGCGGCGCTCGCGCGGCATCCCCCGGATGCCGATCTCACAGAAGGAGTCGCTTGTGGAGTCTTCGTTCCCGCAGAGGTCCCCGAAACCAATCCGGCGCTGTGCCGACGCGCTGGCGCAGTTGCTGCTGCTGGCCATCGGCGGCCGGGAGATCCTGATCTCCGTCGGCCTGCGCGGCCGGGTGCGGCTGAACTTCCTGAGAAGACTTCGTGAGAAGAGGGCGGCTGACGGCAGGCGCTGAATGAGACAAGGCCCCGGAAGGGGCCTTGTTCATGGCGAGCCGGCTGGGCTCGGCGCGTCGACCTTCACTTCGTCGACCGTCACTTCGTCGACATCACCCACTTGGCGAGCTGCTCGGCCTCCGCCGGGCTGACCTGCGCGTTGGCCGGCATCGGGACCGGGCCCCAGACGCCGGAGCCGCCCTTGATGATCTTCTCGGACAGCTTCTTCACCGCATCCTTGTCCTTGGCGTATTTGGCCGCGACGTCCTTGTAGGCGGGGCCGACCAGCTTCTTGTCGACGGCATGGCAGGCCATGCAGTTCTTCTTCTGGGCCAGTTCCTGGCTGGCGAAGGCGCTGGGGGCGGACAGGGCGGCGATCAGGGCCGCGGAGACGAACAAGGCGTTTTTCATGGCATCCTTTCAGATCCTGCCGGGAAGATGCGGAACACCCTCAAGAGAACCCTGCGAGAAGCTCGCGAGGTGGGGACCGCTTCCCGGGGGAGCGGCGAGTGGCTGGGGGTGTCCGGGCTCGGGCGATTGTAGTGTTGGGAGCCGTGCCGACCTGGCGCGTGTACGAGGAGAAATGCGATGTGGTTGATCGTGATCGGCGTCTTGTTGATCGCCTTGAAGCTGGCCGAGTTCGGGCCGATCGGTGCGCTGAGCTGGTGGTGGGTGCTGTCGCCCTTCGTGCTGGCGGTGCTGTGGTGGGAGTTCGCCGACAAGTCGGGCTACACCAAGCGCAAGGAGATGGACAAGCTCGATGAGCGCCGGGAGGCGCGCCGCCAGCGCTCGCTCGAGGCGCTCGGCCAGGCGGACAAGCAGCGCAAGCGGCGCTGATCCGGACCGCGGCCGACCGCCGCGACCGGCAATGACAGCGGGGCCCTCGGGCCCCGCTGTCGCATTCATCGCGCCGACCGATGGGCCGGCGCCGGATCGTTCACTCGAACTTGTCGAGCACCGCGCCCGAGCTGGCGCTCGAGGCGCTCTTGGCGAACTTGGCCAGCACGCCGCGCGTGTAGCGCGGTGCCGGTTTCGTCCATGCGGCCTTGCGGCGCGCCAGTTCGGCATCGTCCACATGCAGCTGCAGCAGCAGCTGGTGCGCGTCGATGGTGATCGAATCGCCTTCGTGGACCAGCGCGATCGTGCCGCCTTCATAGGCTTCCGGCGCGACGTGGCCGACCACCATGCCCCAGGTGCCGCCGGAGAAGCGCCCGTCGGTGATCAGGCCGACGCTCTCGCCCAGGCCCTGGCCGATCAGCGCGCCGGTGGGGGCCAGCATCTCCGGCATGCCGGGGCCGCCCTTGGGGCCGAGGTAGCGCAGCACCATCACGTCGCCGGCCTTGATCTGGCCGGCCATGATCGCGGCCAGCGCCGACTGCTCGTCGTCGAACACGCGCGCCGGGCCGGTGATGACCGGGTTCTTCAGGCCGGTGATCTTGGCGACGCAGCCCTCGGGCGACAGGTTGCCCTTGAGGATCGCCAGGTGGCCTTCGGCGTAGATCGGGTCCGACACGGCGCGGATCACCTCCTGCTCCGGCGACAGGTCCGGCACGTCGGCCAGGTTCTCGGCGACGGTCTTGCCGGTGATGGTGATGCAGTCGCCGTGCAGCAGGCCGGCCTTGAGCAGCTGCTTCATGACCGCCGGGATGCCGCCGGCCTTGTGCAGGTCCACCGCGAGGAAGCGGCCGCTGGGCTTGAGGTCGCACAGCACCGGGATCTTCTTGCGCATGCGCTCGAAGTCGTCGATGGTCCAGTCCACCTCGGCGGCATGCGCGATGGCCAGGAAGTGCAGCACCGCGTTGGTCGAGCCGCCGGTGGCCATGATCACCGCCACCGCGTTCTCGATCGCCTTTTTCGTGACGATGTCGCGCGGCCTGAGGTTGGCCTTCACCGCCTGGACCAGGTAGTCGGCGGCGCGCTTGGTGTTCTCGACGACCTCGTCCTCGACGTTGGACATGCTCGACGAGTAGGGCAGCGACATGCCCAGCGCCTCGAAGGCCGAGCTCATCGTGTTGGCCGTGTACATGCCGCCGCAGGAGCCGCTGCCGGGGATGGCGCGCTTCTCGATCTGGCAGAAGTCTTCCTCGCTCATCTTGCCGGCGCTGAACTGGCCGACCGCCTCGAAGACGCTGACGATGTTGAGGTCCTGGCCCTTGTAGTGGCCGGGCTTGATGGTGCCGCCGTAGATGTAGATCGCCGGCACGTTGGCGCGCAGCATGCCCATCATGCCGCCGGGCATGTTCTTGTCGCAGCCGCCGATGACCATCACGCCGTCCAGCCACTGGCCGCCGACGCAGGTCTCGACGCAGTCGGAGATGACCTCGCGCGACACCAGCGAATACTTCATGCCCTCGGTGCCCATGGCCATGCCGTCGGAGATCGTCGGCGTGCCGAAGAGCTGGGCGTTGGCGCCGGCGGCCTTCAGGCCGATGACGGCGGCGTCTGCCAGCTTCTGCAGGCCGGAGTTGCACGGCGTGATCGTCGAGTGGCCGTTGGCCACGCCGATCATCGGCTTGCCGAAGTCGCTCTCCTGGTAGCCCATGCCGTAATACATCGAGCGGTTGGGCGCGCGCGCGACGCCTTCGGTGATGTTCCGGGAGCGACGATTCGGGGCGTCGTCGGGCGTGGCGTTCTTGGCGTCGGTCATGGCGGACATCCTGGCGGGCAGTGCTTGGAGCGCGCCAGTATGCGCCGCCGGACCATGCGGGTCCAATATATAGTGGACACCGAATTGATTTGCCCGACATATCGATGATCGAACTTCGTCCGATCCGCCAGTTCCTCGTGCTCGCGGAGGAACTGCACTTCGGTCGCGCCGCCGAGCGGCTGCACATGACCCAGCCGCCGCTGAGCCTGGCGGTGCAGAAGCTGGAGGCGCAACTGGGCGTGCAACTGCTCGAGCGCGGACGGCGGGCCGTCGCGCTGACGGCGGCCGGGCA
>NZ_VOSR01000253.1:0-15988 GCF_007997345.1 Mitsuaria sp. TWR114 | reverse complement strand
CGCCGGCAAGACGACCAGCATCGGCAAGCTGACGCGCCATCTGGCCGATGCCGAGGCCAATGTGTTGCTGGCCGCCGCGGACACCTTCCGTGCCGCCGCGCGCGAGCAGCTGGCCGTCTGGGCGGATCGCAACCGGGTGCAGATCGTCAGCCAGGAGGGGGGGGATCCGTCGGCGGTCACGTATGACGCGGTGGTCGCGGGCAAGGCGCGCGGCTGTGACGTCGTCATCGCCGATACCGCCGGCCGTCTGCCGACGCAGCTCCATCTGATGGAGGAGCTGAAGAAGATCAAGCGCGTGATCGGCAAGGCGCAGGAGACCGCGCCGCACGAGGTCCTGCTGGTCGTGGACGGCAACACCGGCCAGAACGCGCTCACGCAGGTGAAGGCCTTCGACGACGCGCTGGGCCTCACCGGCTTGATCGTCACCAAGCTGGACGGCACGGCCAAGGGCGGCGTGCTCGCGGCGATCGCGCGCGAGCGCCCGATCCCGGTCTACTTCATTGGCGTCGGCGAGAAGCTCGAGGACCTGCAGACCTTCGACGCGCGCGAGTTCGCGCAGGCCCTGCTCGAATAACCTTCGCAGTCCTCGGTCGCAGATCCGTCGAAGGACGAAGTGCGACCCGCAGAATGCGAAAGAGCTCCCAAGGGAGCTCTTTGCATTTACATCGGGAAGCCGCCGCCCCCGCCGCCCATGAGGTTCTTGAGGCCGCCCATCTTCTTCATCATCTTCATCAGGCCGCCGCCCTTCATCTTCTTCATCATCGCCTGCATCTGATCGAACTGATTGAGCAGGCGGTTGACCTCCTGGATCTGAACGCCGGCGCCCGCGGCGATGCGGCGCTTGCGGCTGGCCTTGGACTTGCCGTCCATCAGCAGCGACGGCTGGCGGCGCTCCTTGGCGGTCATCGCGTTGAGGATGCCTTCCATGCGCTTCATGTCGCGCTCGGCCTTGTCCATGTCGGGCTGGCCGGCCTTGGCGGTCATCTGGGTGGGCAGCTTGTCCATGAGCCCCGACAGCCCGCCCATCTTCTTCATCTGCGAGATCTGCGCGAGGAAGTCGTTCAGGTCGAAGCCGTCGCCGGACTTGAGTTTCTCGGCCAGCTTCTGCGCGGCCTCGACGTCCACGCCCTTCTGCACTTCCTCGACCAGCGCGACGATGTCGCCCATGCCGAGCACGCGGCCCGCGTGGCGGTCGGCGTCGAAGACCTCGAGCCCGTCGATCTTCTCGGACACGCCGGCGAACTTGATCGGCGCGCCGGTGATCTGCCGCACCGACAGCGCCGCGCCGCCGCGCGAGTCGCCATCCAGCTTGGTCAGCACGATGCCGGTCAGCGGCAGCGCCTCCTTGAAGGCCTTGGCCGTGTTGATCGCGTCCTGACCCTGCATCGCGTCGACCACGAACAGCGTCTCCACCGGCTTGAGCGTCGCGTGCAGGTCGCGGATCTCGGCCATCAGCGCTTCGTCGATCGCCAGGCGGCCGGCGGTGTCGACCAGCAGCACATCGAAGAAGTGGCGCTTCGCATGGTCCAGCGCCGCCAGGGCGATGTCATGCGGCTTCTGGTCCGGCGCCGACGGGAACCATTCGGCGCCCGCCTGCTTCGTCACCGTCTTGAGCTGCTCGATCGCGGCGGGGCGGTACACGTCCGCCGAGACCGTCAGCACCTTCTTCTTGCGCTTCTCGGTCAGGTGCTTGGCGAGCTTGGCGGTGGTCGTCGTCTTGCCGGCGCCCTGCAGGCCGGCCATCAGGATGATGGCGGGCGGCTGCGCGGCCAGGTTGATGTCGGCGACACCTTCGCCCATCGTCGCGGCCAGTTCCTTGTGGACGACCGAGACCAGCACCTGCCCCGGATTCAGCGAGGCGACCACCTCCTGGCCGAGCGCCTTCTCCTTCACGCGGGCGATGAAGTCGCGCACCACGGGCAGCGCGACGTCGGCCTCCAGCAGCGCCATGCGCACCTCGCGCAGCATGTCCTGCACATTGGACTCGGTGATGCGGGCCTGGCCGCGCATCGTCTTCACGAGCCGGCTCAGTCGATCGGTCAGGGTGGAAGCCATCGTATTGGCGCCCGCGGAAGCGGGCGCTCGTCATTACACTTTGCGGATGATTTTATCGTCCGCCTCCGCCGAGCCCAGCGGCCTGCTCCTGGCCGCCCTCAGCGCCGCCGGCGCGGTGGCCTATGCCGTTGCCGCCGCCTTCGCGCATCTGCGGCCCCGCACCTGGCGCTCGGTGCTGGTGCTGGCCTGGCTGCTGCACCTGGCCGCGCTGGTCGTGGACATCGGCGGCATCGGCGCCGCGCCGGTCAACGGCAGCCACGCGGCGCGCTTCGGCTTCGCGCCCTCGCTGTCGATGACGATCTGGCTGGTGACCGGCGTCTATCTGATCGAGAGCCGCTTCCTGCCGCTGCCCTCGGCCCAGCGCCTGCTCAGCGTGCTGGGCCTGCTGGTGATGCTGGTGGCCTGGATGTTCCCGGGCGAATACCGACCGCAGGCGGGCTCGCCGCTGGCGCCGCTGCACTGGGCGATGGGCTTGGCGTCCTACGGCCTGTGCGGCGTCGCGGTGATGCATGCGGTCATGCTGAACCGCGCCGAGCGCCAGATGCGCGCCCAGAAGGGGCAGGGCGCGCCGGCGCTCGGCACGCCGCTGCTGCGCCTGGAGCGCCTGACCTTCCAGTTCGTCGGTGCCGGCGTGGTCGTGCTGTCGATCGCGCTGCTGCTGGGCGTGGCCTTCACGCCGCAATGGCGCTGGGATCACAAGACGCTGTTCGCCGTGATGGGCTGGGTCGTGCTGACCGGCCTGCTGACGGGACGCCGGGTGTTCGGCTGGCGCGGCCGGCGCGCGACGCGCTGGCTCTACTTCGGCGCCGCGCTGTTGCTGCTGTCCTATGCCGGCTCGCGCTTCGTGCTCGAGGTCGTGCTGCAGCGTCCGCCCGTCTGATGCCGACCCCGTCGACCTCCTCCCCGAAGCTTCCGCCTCGCCCATCGTGATCAAGCTGCTTTTCTGGATCGTCCTGCTGGCGGTGATCGCCTTCGTGATCGGCTTCAAGCGCGGCCGGCCGACGCCGCGCGACAACGCCCGGCCCGCGCCGCCGCCGGCGCCTCGGCCGGCAATCGGCCCAGGTGCGTCGGACTGGCGATCAGGATGGCTCGCTCGCCCGCGGGCAGCAGTTCGGCCAGGTCCTCGAGATAGACCAGGCTGCGCGCCTGCAGCGCGCGACCGGTGGCCAGCGGCCACAGCACGCGGAACAGCAGTCCGTAGACATGCTGCGCCGAGACGCTCGCGATCACCGTGGCGTCCGGGCAAACGGCGCCGAAAGCCTCTTCGAGCGCGTCGATCTCGTCGAAGAGCTGGCGCAGCCGCTTGTGGCAGGCCTCAGGCGCGCCGGTGGACCCGGAGGTGAAAACGACCAGGCCGTCAGCGTCGGGATCCAGGGGAGCGCTCGCGGCGGGCGCGAGCGCCTCGCGGGCGGCATGGGCGGCATCGGCGTCGTGGGCCTCGATCGGCCGCACGCGAGACGCCGTCGAAGGAGCGCGCCGGCCTGAGCACGCGGCAGTTCATGGTCAGCATCGGCGCCGACCTGGTGCTGTTCACGCTGCTGCAGGTGCGCGATCCCAGCGGCCCTTATGGCGCGCTGTTCTTCATGCCGGCGCTGATGGCCGGCGCGCTGCAGCCGCGGCTGCGCGCGCTGGGCTGCGCCGCCTTGCCCAGCCTGGTGCTGCTGTCGATGTCCGGCTGGGCGGTGCTGAACGAGCAGGACGGCGCGCTGCGCATCAGCCAGGCCGGGCTGCTGGGCTGCGGCCTGTTCGTGGTCACGCTGCTGGCCAACGAGATCGCGTCGCGCCTGGCGCGCGAGGAGCGCGCCGCGCGCGGCAGCCTCGAGTACGCGCGGCAGCAGGCCGACCTGAACCGCCTCGTCATCGAGGAGATGGAGGAGGGCGTGGCCGTCGTCGACCGCCGCGGCCTGGTGCGCACCGCCAATCCGGCGGCGCGGGCGCTGCTCGCGGAAGGCGCTCGCTGCGCTCGGGGGCGTTCCGGCTGGACACCACGCCAGCCTGGAAGCCGCTGCTGCGGGCGGTCGAGAAGGCCTTCGCCGGCGAGCTCTGGCCGGAGGCCGGCCGGGACCTGCTGCTGGACTTCGGCCGCGGCTCGCAGCGCTCGTTGCGGGTGCGCATGCGCTTCACGCTGCGGCCGCTGGACGGCGACGACCTGTGCGTGCTCTTCCTCGAGGACAACCGGCTGCTCGAGGCGCGCAATCGCCAGGAGAAGCTGGCCGCGATGGGGCGCGTGTCGGCCGGCATCGCGCACGAGATCCGCAACCCGCTGACCGCGATCGCGCAGGCCAACGCGCTGCTGTCGGAGGACCTCGCGCAGGACCCCAAGGGCGAGCAGCTCACCCGCATGGTGGCGTCCAACGTCGAGCGGCTCAAGCGCCTGGTCGACGACGTGATGGAGGTCGCGCCCGGCATCGCGCCGGTGGCGCTGACGCTGGCCGTCGCGCCGCTGGTGCGCGAGTACTGCGCCGACTGGGCCACCACCCAGCGGCTGCCTGGCGGCGAGGCCAGCCCGCTGCGCGTCGAGATCGAGCGCGACGGCCTGCTCGTCAGCTTCGAGCCCGAGCACCTGCGCCGTGTCCTGATCAACCTGCTGGACAACGGCCTGCGCCACGCGCGCCCCGGTCCGGGCGCGCTGCGCGTGCAACTGGGCGAGGACCGCGAGTGGGTGCGGCTGTCGGTGTTCAGCCGCGCCGAGCCCATCCCGGCCGAGGTCGAAAGACACTTGTTCGAGCCCTTCTTCTCCACGCGCAGCCGGGGCTCCGGCCTGGGCCTGTACATTTGCCGCGAGCTGTGCGAGCGCTACGGCGCCCGCATCGAATACCACCGCCGCGACGCCGGCCCGAACGCCGAGGCGAACGAGTTCCGCGTGCTGCTGCCGCGGCCGGCCTCGCCAGGCGCGGCGCTTGCCTCGGTCCCGTCCGCGGGACCGGATTCCCATTTCCCCGATACCGAACTCCATGAGCGCTGATCCCCGCCTGCTGGTCGTCGACGACGAGCCCGACCTGCGCACCCTCTACGAGATGACGCTGCTGCGCGAGGGCTTCTCGCTGGACAGCGCCGGCACCGTCGAGGACGCGCTGGAGCTGCTGGGCACGCGCCGCTACGACGCGGTCATCACCGACATGCGGCTGCCCGACGGCAGCGGCCTGGACATCCTGCGCTGGCTGGAGCAGCAGGGGCGCAGCGAGCGCGCGCTGGTCATCACCGCCTATGGCTCGGCCGAGAATGCGGTCGAGGCGCTCAAGGCCGGGGCCTATGACTATCTGACCAAGCCGGTGGACCTGCGCCAGTTCCGGATGGTGGTCGCATCGGCGCTCGGCCGGACGCCGAAGATGGAAGGGCCGGTGCCCAAGCCGTTCTCGTCCGCGCCGGCGGCGGCGTCGGGCCCGGGGTGGAGTGCGCCGTCGAACGCGTCGTCGAACCCGGCATTCAACCCGCCATCGAACGCGGCCTCGAGCGCGATGTCCGTCGCCGCCGCGCCGGATGCCTTCGCGCCGACTGCGCCCGGCGCCTTCGATGTGCTGGGCTCGGTCGAGGCCCCCCGGCCCGCGCCGGCCGAAGCGCGCAAGCCGGCCCGCGCCGTGCCGCCGTTGACCGGCTCGACGACGGCGCTGGAGCGGCTGGTCGGCGACTCGGCGCCGATGCGCCAGGTGCGCGAGCTGATCGAGAAGGTCGCGCGCAGCATGGCGCCGGTGCTGCTCAACGGCGAGTCCGGCACCGGCAAGGAGCTCGTGGCGCGCGCGATCCATGACGTCAGCGCGCGCCGTCCCCAGCCCTTCATCGCGGTGAACTGCGGCGCGATCCCGGAGCAGTTGCTGGAAGCGGAGTTCTTCGGTTATCGCAAGGGCGCCTTCACCGGCGCGAGCGAGGACCGCGAGGGCTTCTTCCAGGCGGCGCAGGGCGGCACGCTGTTCCTCGACGAGATCGGCGACCTGCCGCTGGCGATGCAGTCCAAGCTGCTGCGCGCGTTGCAGGAGCGCTCGGTGCGGCCGGTGGGCGCGGTGGCGGAAATGCCGGTCAACGTCCGGCTGCTCAGCGCGACCCACAAGGACCTGGCCGCGGAGGTCGCCGGCGGCCGCTTCCGCCAGGACTTGTATTACCGGCTCAACGTGATCCAGATCCGCGTCCCGCCGCTGCGCGAGCGCATGGAGGACCTGGCGCCGATCAGCGCGCGCATCCTGCAGCGCATCGCGCCGACGCCGGCGTGGCGCCGGTGCCCGCGCTGACGCCGGCGGCGCTGGCGACGCTGTCGCGCTACAGCTTCCCGGGCAACGTGCGCGAGCTCGAGCACACGCTGGTGCGAGCCTGCCTGAGCACGACGGCGGGCTGCATCGACGTCGACACGCTGCTCACCAGCTCACCGGGGCTGCGGGAAGCGGCGGCGCAGCGCAGTGGCGAACGCGGCTGCGCCTCCTTGCGCGAAGCCAAGCGCGCGGCGGTGGTCAACGTCGAGCGTCAGTTCGTGATGGAGGCGATGGCCGTCGGAAACGGCAACATCAGCGAGGCCGCGCGCATCTGCAACATGCAGCGGGCCACGCTGAGCAAGCTGGTGAAGAAACACGGCGACGCGCTGGCCTGCCGGGACCGCGGCGCGGCCAAGCCGGCGGATACCGGCCGGTCGCTTTACCTGACGACCACTTCGCCGACCATCCGGACCTCGAAGTGACCGGGCTGCTGGCCCTCGATAACCCGACGCAGGGCCAAGCGTGTTGGCGCGCAAAGGAAGGCCTCGGCTGCTACCGGCATGCAGCTTCCCCGATCGCCGATTCACCGCTCAGCCTCCTCCAGGTCATTCCCCGCCCCGACCAACCTCCCCCGGATCACCGCATTCACCTCAGCCCCATAGATCAGCGTCGCCGCGCTGAGGTAGAGGAACACCAGCGTGGCCACCACGCCGGCGAAGCTGCCGTACAGCAGCGCCAGCTTGCCGGCGCTGCGCAGCGAGTACGACAGCACCGCCACCAGCGCCACCCACAGCGCCGCGCCGACGACGGCGCCGGGCAGCACGGTGCGCAGGCGCTGGCGGATGTCGGGCAGCCAGCCGTACAGCAGCGCGTACAGCACGGTGAGCATCGGGAACGCGAGGCCGTAGCGCACGCTGTTGCGCAGCCAGAGCGTCTCCTTGCCCACGCCGGTGCTGCGCTCCAGCGCCTCCCACACGTAGGGCATGACGATGATGGAACTGAAGGTGAGGAGGATGCCGCCACCGACGACCACGGTGAACACCGTCACCTTCAGGCGCGCCCGCCAGAACGACAGGCCGCGCTCGATGCCGTAGGACCGGTTGAGCGCGGTGCGGACCGCCTGCATGCCGGAGGACGCGGTCCACAGCGTGACGAACAGGCCGATGGTCACCAGCGTCTGGCTGCGCTGGGCCAGCACCTGGTCGACGACCGGCTGCAAGGCGCCGCGCACCAGCGGCGGCGCGTACTCGGCCACACGCCGCGCCAGCGCCGCGGCATCGCCGGGAGCGCCGATGTACGCCGCGCCCGCGGACAGCAGCACCAGCAGCGGAAACATCGACAGCACCATCGAGAACGCCATGCTGCCCGCCTGGTTGGCGCTCTGGTGGAGCACGTAGTTGCGCACGGCCAGCAGCAGCACGCCCAGGCCAGGCGCATGAACAGCCGCATGTCGAAGTCGATGCCAGAGCGTCGGGCGTGTCACGAAGGGCTCAGTTGAAGGTCTCCGACAGGCTCACGCGCTGTCGCCAGGCGTGGTCGACGCGGCCGTCGAGCGAGCCGTCGTGCTGGGCGAAGTAGCGCGACGGGCAGTCACCGTAACAGCGCATCCACACCTTGGCCAGGTGGGCGGAATCGGTGAACCCGGACGCCTGCGCGATGCTGGTCAGCGCGCGGCCGCTGCCGAAGAACATCGCCGCGCGCTGGATCTTGGCGGCCAGCGCGTACTGCCGCGCCGTGATGCCGAGCGAGCGCACGAAGCCGCGCGAGGCCTGCGCCGCGGACAGGCCCACCGCCGCGCCCAGCGCCGTCAGGTCCAGGGACGGGTCCAGGCGCAATGCGGCCATCATCTGCCGCACGCGGACCTCCAGCGGTCGGTGCGGTGCCACGCTGTCGGCGACGCTGCCGACCAGCAACTGCACCGACGCCTGCAGGCGCCGGCCGCTCAAGGTCCGATGCGCGAAGGCCCGCGCGCAATCGCGCAGGCCGGCGAAGCCGTGGGCGTCGAGCACGCGCACCGGCGCGCGGTCGGGCCAGTGGCTGAAGGTGTTGTAGCGCGGATGGGTGGGCTCCAGGTCGATCAGCACGACGGGTTGCCCGCCCGAGTCGATGGCACGCCAGGAAAACGGGCGGATCGCCATCAGGTGACCTCGCCACTGCTGGCCGTCGGCGCTGATGCTCAGCGGCTGCGGCGTCAGCGCGCAGGCCAGCGTCGCGGAGTGCCGGCAGACGCGCGACCGCAAGGCCGCGCTGGCGTAGATGAAGCTGTCACCCAGCAGGCCGAGGCGAGGCTCGACGGTGTCGCCAGAGGTCATGGCGGCATGCTCCCGGGCGCGCGTCGCGGCGTCAAGGCGGAACCGCACCGCGCTCCTGGTCATAGCGCACCTGGGCCCGCATCGCCTTCTCCTCCATGCTGCGCGCGGTGGAGGTGTCCTCCCGCATCAGCTCGAGGATCCGGCGCGCGACGGCATCGTCCTGCGCGAACATCTGCCGCGCCGCGTCGGCGCCGAAGTGGCTGGCCCGCAGCGCCTGCATCGCCTGCAGTTGCGCGAGCCCCTCCTCGGGCACCAAGGGCGCCCTGCCCGGCGGGAACGCAGCGGCCTGCGCGTCCTGGTAGGCCTCGAACTGCGCGACCAGTTCGCGCGCCCGCGCGGCGGCGGCCGGCGTCAGCCCCGCCAGTTCCGCGTCCAGGCGCGCGGCCAGCGCGTCGCCTTCATGGAGCGCCAGCAACGCCTCGACCCGCAGCCGCATCGCCTGGTCGACGACCAGCCGGGCCTGCGCATCGACCCGGAACACGCTGGAGGACGTGCTGGCAAGGTCCGACCCCGCCGACGCCTGCGAGGATGCCGGCGACGCCGACGTCCCCTGCCCTGCGACGACGGGCGTCGTGCCGGGCGGTGTCCCCGATTCGGACGACGACGCCGCGGCAGGGGTGCGCGCCCAGGGGAACACCGCGGCGGGTTCCTCCGCGGCCGCCGGGGCGAGCGCCGCGGCGGCCAGCCAGACCAGGAGGATCGCCGAGCCGAGGCCGGCGGCAAGGGCCCAGGCGATGCGCCGGCCCCGGGGTCGATCGGACGAGTGCGACATGGCGTCCTCCTGCGGCTGCGGGCTCAGTACGGGCAGTTCTGGCTGTAGCGGTCGAACACCAGCGCCGTGGCGTAGGCCTCGTGCGGCGCGCCGCAGAGGAAGGGCGAGTAGCGGCTGTCCGCGTCGACGAAGCGCTTCATCCACGCGGTGCCGTAGCGGCCGATCGGCGTGTTGGTGCTGTTGGGCGTGAAGTGGCTCGCGCCGTTGAGCTCGGCATAGGCCTTGAAGGTCGTGGCGGGCAGGCTCGCGTAGAACGGCCGCGCATGCACGGCCACCGACGCCACCGAGTCGCATCCGCGCGACGATCAGCGTCGGCACCCGCACCTGCGTGAAGCTGCTGCTCAGGTTCCACGGCGTCAGCGGCAGCGCGGCCTTGAGCGTCGGGTTGTTCTGCGCGGCGATCAGCGCGCCGCCCCCGCCCATCGAATGTCCCGCTACCGCCAGGCGGGTGCTGTCCACGCGGCTGCGCACCGTGCTGCTCGCGCTGTTGACGACGTGGTTGAGCGCGCCATCAGCTGCGTGGCGCGGCTGGCGGGTTGGTCGAGCGTGGTGTTGGTGTTGATGGTGATGACCACCAGCCCGTGCGTGGCCAGGCGGCGGCCGAGCCAGGCGACGCTGGACTCCGTGGCGGTGAAGCCCGGGCTGATGGCCACGACGCCGTAGCGCCCGGTCGCGGTGGGGTAGTAGATCGTGCCGCCGCCGAAACCGCGCGCGAGCACCACGTTGCTGGTCGAGACCGCGAACGGTCCGGCGGTGGCATTGAGGCTGGCGGACGTGGGGTCCGGACCGACCTGGGCCGAGGCGCCGGCGGCCGCGAAGGTGCCGCACAGGACCAGGGCGCGCAAGGCGCGTCGCAACGAAGCTGACTGGGTCATGGTGTCTCCCTGAGTGGATGCGCCCGCGATGCAACATGCATCGGGCGAGGCGCAGTCTAGGAAGCACGGCGCGATGCGCCTTGTATGCAGCGGCGGGGCGCCCCCCTAGGATCATTGAGGGAAAACCCGGAATACCGTCACCCTGCCCGGGTGCCCTGCCCCTCGCGCCTCCGGCTCCGCCATCGCACGGCAAGGGCCGCGGCGCCCGGGCCGGTCGCTCCAGCGCTACTCGAGGTCGCCTTCGATGAACGGGTTGTCGGCCTCGTACTCCGCGCGGGTCTTGCGGCGATGGTCGCCTGCGAGGGGCACGGCGGCCATCGCCCGGTCGACGTAGATCTCGGACCGCAGCGGCCAGGCCCGAGCCGCATCGAACAGTCCCGGCATGAGTTCGTAGCCCTTGGGCTGGCCGGCATCGTCGACGTCGTTGAACCAGAGGTGCGAGCCGCAGCGCGGGCAGAAGGCGCGCTCGGCGAAGGAGGACGAGCGGTAGCGCGTGACCTCGCCGGTGACGGTCACGGCGGAGACGTCGGCGGTGAAGCACAGGAACAGGCCGCCGGTCCATCGCTGGCACATCCGGCAATGGCAGGCGCCGACGCGCGGGTCGTGGTGGCCTGCCACGGTGATCGTGACGGCGCCACAGAGGCAATGCCCGGTGAGCGTCGAAGCGCTGGGGCTCACGGCGGAAGACGGGGCGGACTCAGCGGTCGTTGGCTGCATGGGGGTAGCTCCGGGAGGTGGCGGCAGGAAGGGGCAACCGGCGCGCCGGGGCCGGCGCCAAGGCCGACGGGCAGCCGGCGGCGTCTGCGCCCTACCGCCTCCCTGCGCCGCCCGCGGCGTTGCCTGGGGGCGGCCCGCCATCGCTCTGCTGCTGCCGATCCTTGATGAAGGCGTCCGCAGCCTCCAGACCCGCGCTGAGTTCGACCTTCTGCAACACGCGCCGCTTGTTGAGGGTCCATTCCTTGACCGGCACGTCCGGCACGTCGGTCCGGCGCAACTCGGCGAGGAGTTCGCCGCGCGTCACGCCGGTCTCGAGTCGCCCCTGCCACTCGCGCGCCCATTGCGCCATGGCGGCCGGGACTTCCCCGTTCTGCGCGAGCGTGCCCAGGGCCTGGTACGCCTCGTCCGCCTTGCCGGTCAGCGCATAGGCCAGCGCCGCGAAGCGGGTGAGCGCGTCCACGTCTCGCGCGGTCTGCCAGACGGCAATGACGCCTTGAAACGCGGCGTCATCCGGCGGGTCCGCCGCGGCGACCTCCGCCTTGAACCCTGCGAGAGCGACTTCGGGTGATCGCGGGTTCAACGCCAGCGCGCGTTGCAAGTGCTGCCGCGCCGCCTGGAGATGAGCCGCCCGGGACGCGCCTTCGCCGCGCCCCGCAAGACTGAGATGCGCCCTGCCCGCCAGGTAAGGAGCCTCGAAGCCCGTGTCGTCCTCCCGCAGGTCGGCCTCCAGCCGGGAGAGCGCCGCCTGCGGATCACCCCAGTCGATCTGCGCCCGGCTCCAGGTGAGTCGCCCTGGCCGATCCTCCGGGAACCTGGCCGCCAGCTCGGAGGCTTCCTTCAGCAGGGACTCGCCGGCCTGCCGGCCCGGGCAGGACCGCAGGGCGGCGTCCACCAGCACGAACTCGCCCGCTCCCCGCGTGAGCGTCCGGAAGCGGACCGGCGTCGGGGGGAGCGACTGGGGGGCGCCTCGCAGCACTTCCATGCCGCGCTGGCCGTAGCGCCACATCGCCGGGCCGAGCGCCGCGCTTGTCAGGCCAAAGGCCCGTTCGAACGCCGCGGTCGGCGACGCGCCGTCACCGACGAGCCGGAGATAGCGGCTGAGGCGCTTGCGGTTGTCGTCCGAGGACAGTGCGTAGTGCGTCAGCAGCCAGGACTTCGCCTGGAACTCGAGACGCGCGCCGGCTTCGCCGCCATGGCCGTGCGCATCAGCCAGCCGATGCGCCAGCACATCCTCCCATTCGAGGTGGTACTTGCGCCCCGCCCCCAGGAACCTGAGGTAGCCGGCGACGTCCCTGGGCGCCCGCCCGACGACCGTCTGCTGCGCCGAGAACCGCACGCTGGAGAAGTACTGGGCGAAGCCATCGATGAACCACGCGGGGCTGCGGATGTCGGTATGGCGATAGAGGAAGTGCCGCGCATAGGCCTCGAAGACATGCGTCAGCGAGTCGTTCAGCGCCGCCTTCTCGAGTTGCTCGTCGTCCAGCGCGGCCATGCGTTCCAGGTGAACGCCGAAGCCCTGCACCCCCTCGGCGCAGCTGGTGTACAGGCCGACGGCATCGACCGGCACGCTGCCCGGGACCGCCCGCAAGCCCGACAGGCTGGCGTGGTAGTACAGCGTCAGTTTCGATGCCGGCGGCTCGGCCTGCGACTCGGCGGGGCCGGCCGGCAGGAGGTAGGCCCGCAGCAGCCGGTCCAGCTTCTCCAGGTTGTCCAGCAGGGGCGCGACATCCTCCTCGCGGGTGTCCGAGTACACGACGAAATGCGGGCTCTCGGCACGGAACCACGGCGAGAGCTCCGTCTTCCTGCCGGCCACTTCGACGCGGTCCAGGTTGGCCGTGCCGGCTTGCTGGGCGCTGGCGGCGCCGGCCGAGAGCAGGACGAAGGTCGCGGCGAGCGCGACCCGGAACGACATGGGCATGACTTCGCCTTGTTGGGGTCGGGGCTTGCGCCCCGCCCTCGCCTCAGAGCTCGTACCGCGCCGTCAGGTAGTAGCTGCGTCCCGGGAAGTTCCAGCTCGCGCCCATGGCACCCGGCGTCTGCTGGAAGGTGCGACGAACCGTCACGTTGTTCAGGTTGGTCACGCTGAGCGACAGCCCGAACTTCTCCGTGAAGTTGTACGACACGCCGCCATCCCACTGCCCGAAGGCCTCCTGGTACTGCGGCAGGCCCCACCAGGTGTCCTGCGCGCCGGCGCGCGCCGGATCCGCGCTCGTGCCGTTCTGGCCATTGAAGTCGACGCCGACGTTCCTCAGCACGCGGCTGGTCCAGTTGTAGGCCAGGCGGGCCGAGAAGCCGTAGCGGTCATAGCGCAGCGCGAAGTTGGCGGCGTTCTTCACCAGGCCGGGCACCGGCAGCGCACCGAAGGGCCTGCCGTTGGTGTCGCAGCCGTACACCTTGAGCGCGTCGCTCGTGATCGTGCCGTTGGGCGGGCAGAACTGCACCTGCGCATCGCGGTAGAAGCGCTGGCTGCTGCCGAGGTAGGTGTAGTCCGCCGACACGCCGAAGCCCTTGGCCCAGTCGGGCAGCCGGTCCTTCAGGAAGTCGAAATGGTCCAGGTAGGTCTCGGCCTTGAGCTCGATGCCATGCACCCAGGCCCGGGCCGCGTTGCGCGGGCCCTTGATCTGGAAGGTCTGCGGGTTGCCCGCCAGGCTGTTGTAGTCGCGCGTGTAGGTGGAGTCGTAGATCACGTCCTTCACGTCCTTGTAGAAGGCCGTGACCGACACCATCTGGCCGCTGCGCGGGTACCACTCCAGCCCCAGGTCGAAGTTGTCGGACGTCAGCGGCTTGAGCTTGGCGTTGCCGGTGTTTTCGCCCGTGTAGGTGATGCGGTTGTTGGCCGTGTCGATGTTCTGCTTGAGCGACACCGATTCCTGCAGCTGGTTGAAACCCGGCCGGTACACGCTGCGGGCCGCCGCGATGCGCCCCAGCAGCTTGTTGTCGCCCGTCAGGTTGAACTTCAGGTTCAGCGAGGGCAGCACGTCGACATGATTGGCGTCGACATTCAGGTTCTCGTTGATCGGACCGAAGCGCGGCACGTCGGGCGGCGTGCGGTCGTCGTAGGTCGCGTCGAAGGTCGTGTGCCCGTGCGACGAACGTCCGGTGTAGACCACGCGCAGGCCCAGGTTGCCGTCCACCGGGATCTTCCAGTCATCGAAGCCGAAGCGCAGGCTGCCGTAGACGGCATGGGTGCGCTCGGAGACGTTGCTGGTCATGTTCGGGTTCAGCCCGTAGTACAGCGTCGTGTCGTACTGGTAGTCGCTGGCGTTGCAGGTCGGGACGTTGATCTGGTTCTGCGGGTTCTTCGCGTTCTGCCCCTTCGCCCACGCCTGCGAGTCCAGGCACTGGTTGTATCGGACGTCACCGATCAGCTTGCTGTAGGTGTTGTAGTCCTTGAGGGCGCCATAGGTCGGGAACACCACGCTGGGCGGGCGGTTGCCGCCGAAGGCGGCGTAGTTGAACAGCTCCACCGGCGCGGCCGCCGCGTAGCGCGGATCGCTCAGGTAGGCGAAGTTGCCGCGCGACTTCCAGCTCTGGTCATCGTTGGGGCCGGGCAACTGGCCCGGCGTGCTGGTCTGACGCACCACCCAGGGTTCGGCGATCGACTTCCAGCCGACGCTGGTGGGGTCACCGGCATAGACCGCCACTTCGCGCTTGGAGGTGCGGTAGGTGGTGCGGAAGCCGACTCTCAGGTCGCGCAGGATCGAATCGTCGAACACGTACTTGCCGTCGACCTTCCACGCATACAGGTCGGCGTCCCCCTTGTAGCGGCCGGGCATGACCGACAGCCAGAAGTAGTTGCCCGGATCGGCGAGGAAATTGCGCGACCGCTCGTCGAAGCCGATCTGCACCGGCTTGCTGCCCGAGGTGGTGATGTCCATGCTCGGCACGAAGGTGGCCGTCTGCACTTCCTCGCCGCGGGTGCGGAAGGTGGACTTGACCCACTGCAGGTCGTTCTGCAAGGCGAAGCGGTCGTTGACGGCCCACTGGAAATTCCAGGCCAGCTCGGCGGTGTTGGTGTGGTGCTGGGTGAACGCCCGGCTGGTGCCCATCATGATGCCGCCGTCGGCGAACTGGTTCGCGCCCTTGCCGCCACGGTTGAAGTCCGTGACGTTGCCGTTGGCATCGCGCGGCAGTTGCAACGGATAGCTGTAGTGGCCCGACACCACCACGCCCCGATCGTCGACCACCGGGTTGTCGACCCGCACGTTGTACGGCGACATGTTGAAGTTGCCATCGGCGAAGCTCGGGTAGATGTTCGAGCCGGTGTTCTCCTCCCGCGACTTCGACACGAAGGCCGTCAGCGACGACTGCATGTTGTTCTTCTTCCACTGCAGCGCGCCGTAGAAGCCCTTGCGGTCGCTTTCACCGAGGTTCTGCCCCCAGTCCGCCGCGCCGGGAACCCACACCGTCCGGCCGGGCACCACGTCGCTGCGCGGGTAGTAGGGCTGGACCTCGAGCTTCTGCTGCTCATAGGTCGAGTGGTTCATCGCCAGGTCGACCAGCGCACCCCAGCGGCCCGACTCGGCCTCCCACCTCGTCGAATAGAGCCCCGAGAGCGTCGGCGAGGCCTTCTTCGTCCGCTGCTCGTAGTTGCTGCCGAACGAGACGACGCGCTTGGTGCCCTCGTAGTCGAACGGCAGCGCCGTGCGCAGGTCCACCTGGCCGCTGACGCCGCCTTCGATCTTTTCCGCCGACGGGTTCTTGTAGACGTCCACGCCGGCCATCAGTTCGGCGGGCACGGCACTCCAGCTCAGGTCGCGCCCGGGCCAGCCGGCCGAGAACATCTCGCGGCCATTGAGGGTGGACGAGCCCCAGGACAGGCCGCGCACGTTGATGCGGTCGTCGCTGCCTTCGGAGAAGTGCTTGGGGTCGTTGTTGGTCGAGCGCAGACGCTCGACGGTCACGCCGACGATGCGCTGCAGCACCTCGGTGATGGACTTGTCGGGCAGCTTGCCTGCTTCCTCCGCCACGACGGAGTCGACGATTTCCTCGGAGTTCTGCTTGATCTTCTGCGCCGACTGCAAGGCGGCGCGCTGGCCCTTGACGACGACGGTGCCCAGCGCGGCCGGCGTCTCG
>NZ_VOSR01000252.1:0-3456 GCF_007997345.1 Mitsuaria sp. TWR114 | reverse complement strand
GCCAGCCACTCGTTCACGCAGTTGATGAGCGACGTCTACGCGCACACGCAGGGCATCCTGAGCTACCTCAAGACCAACGGCGTGACCGTCGACTACGTGCAGGTCGGCAACGAGATCAACAGCGGCATGCTGTGGCCCGACGGGCAGGCCTCGGGATCGAGCTTCGCGAACCTGGTCAAGCTGATCAACAACGGCAACGACGCGGTGAAGGCGGTGTTCCCCTCGGCCAAGGTCATCCTGCACCTGGCCAACGGCCACGACAACGCGGTGTTCCGCTGGTTCTTCGACGGCATGAAAGCCAACGGCGCACGCTACGACGTGATCGGCATGTCCCACTATCCGACCTCCAGCAACTGGAGCAGCCGCAACGCGGCGCTGTCGACCAACATGGCGGACATGGTGTCGCGCTACGGCAAGCCGGTGATCGTGGCGGAGACCGGCATGGACTGGCAGCAGGCCGCCGCGTCCAAGGCCATGATCGCGGACCTGCTCACGCGCGTGTCCGCGCTGGGCGCCAACGGCCTGGGCGTCCTGTATTGGGAGCCGCAGGCCTATCCCGGCTGGCAGGGCTACACCTGGGGCGCGCTCGATGGCTCCGGGCGCTTCACCAGCGCGATGGATCCCTTCTGATCCCAGGCCTCATGACTTGACGCCCCCCGCGGTCAGGCCCGCGACGAGCCAGCGCTGCATCAGCAGGAACATCAGCGTCAGTGGCAAGCCCGCGAGCAGGGCCGTGGCGGCGAAGTCGCCCCAGAGGTAGCGCTGGTTGAACAGGAACAGCCGCGATCCCACCGCCAGCGTCAGCTGCTGCTCGTCGTGCAGCAGCACCGAGGCGACCGGGTATTCGATCATCGCGCCCAGGAAGGCCAGCACGAACACGACCGCCAGCACCGGCTTGGCCAGCGGCAGCAGCACCAGCACGAAGGACTGCCAGCGGCTCGCGCCGTCGACCGCGGCGGCTTCCTCGAGGTCGGGCGGGATGCTCTCGAAGTAGCCCTTGACCAGCCAGATGTGCTGCGCCACCGCGCCGGTGTAGGCCAGCGCCAGGCTCCAGTGGCTGTTGAGGCCCAGCCACGGCACCCAGTCGCCGAGCCGGTCGAAGATCGCGTAGATCGCCACCAGCGCCAGCACCGACGGGAACATCTGCAGCAGCAGCATCGCCGTCAGCGTTCCGTCCCGGCCGCGGAAGCGCATCCGCGCGAAGGCATAGGCGCTGGTCACCGACAGCGCCAGGCAGGCCGCCGCGCTCACCAGCGCAACCTTCAGCGAGTTGAAGATCCACTGCAGCACCGGGAACGGCGGCGGCGTCACCTGGCCCTGGGCGTCGACCACGGGCAAGCCCAGCGCCAGGCGCCAGTGCTCGAAGCTGATGGCCTTCGGGATCAGGCTGCCGCCGGCGAAGTTGCCGGGCCGCAGCGAGATCGACACGATCATCAGCAGCGGCAGCAGGCTGAGCACCACGAAGGCGATCAGCGCCGCATGCAGCGCCCAGACGCGCCAGCGCTGCGAAGAGGTCATCACCATCGCCATGACGAAGCTCCCGCCCGGCTCAGCGCCGGGTCGCTTTCGCGCCGCCGAAGCAGCGCAGGTTGACGTAGGCCAGCAGCGCCACGATCACGAACACGATCGAGGAGATGGCGCAGGCGAGCGCGTAGTTCTGACCGCCGTCGTTGAACGCGATGCGGTAGGTGTAGGACGCCAGCAGGTCGGTCGCGCCGACGGGGACCTGGGTGTCGAGGTAGTCCGGCGCGCCTTCGGTCAGCAGCGCGATCAGCGTCAGGTTGTTGAAGTTGGCCGCGAAGGAGGCCACCAGCAGCGGCGCCATCGGCCGCGCGATCAGCGGCAGCGTGATCCGCAGCAGATTGGTCACCGGGCCCGCGCCGGCCAGCGCCGAGGCCTCGTACAGGTCCTCGGGGATGGCCTTCAGCAGGCCCATCGCCAGGATCATCATGTACGGGTAGCCCAGCCAGGTGTTGACCGTCAGCACCATCGCGCGCGCCAGCGTCGCGTCGCTGAACCAGCCCGGTCGCACGCCGAAGAGCAGGTCCAGCACCAGGTTGATCTCGCCCAGGTTCTCGTTGAACAGGCCGCGGAAGACCGGGATCGAGATGAAGGCCGGCACCGCGTAGGGCAGGAACAGCGCCACGCGGTACGCGCCCCGGCCCTTGAGCGCGGGCCAGCTCAGCGCCACGGCGAAGAACAGGCCCAGCGCGAAGGTCAGCAGCGTGTTCAGCGACGCGAAGCTGACGGTCCAGACGAACACGCGCACGAAGGGCTCGAAGAAGCTGCTGTCGCCGAAGATGCGGGCGTAATTGGCGAATCCCACCGTCGTGCGGAAGCCGGGCTCCAGCGCCTGGCCGGACGCATCGCGCCACACGCCCGCGGCGTGGTCCGCCGTGACGATGCTGCCGTCGCGCAGGTCGCGCAGCCGGTCGGCGTCGATCGGCGCGTAGCGTTGCGCCTGGTCGGTGATGCGATGCAGGCTGGACAGGCGCCATGGGCGGTCGTCCGGCGTGCGCAGGACCAGCGTGCGCAGCTGCGGCAGCAACTCGACGAGCGCGCGCGGCGGCAGCGGTTCGCCGGGCAGCGGCTGGCCGTCCTCGAGCGCGCCGAGCATCACCGTCGTGCCGGCGACCGGCGCGCCGGGCGCGGGCAGCGTGAAGCGCGCGCTGAGCCAGTCCTTGCCGTCATCGTCACGCAGGCGCGCCTGGTAGCGGGCGGCGGCGCCCTCGCCCTCGCGCAGCAGGCTCAGGTCCATGCCCAGCCCCTCGCTGTCGGTGCGCTGCAGCAGCGCGTCGGTCGCGCGCTCGAAGGACAGCAGGTGGGCCGAGCTGTAGTTGGTGAAGGCGATGCCCAGCGTGAAGGCCATCGGCAGCACGATGAAGACCAGCACCGCCGACACGCCGGGCATCACGTAGCGCCAGGCCTGCAGGCGCTTGCTGAACTGCAGCAGCACCAGCAGGCCCGCGACGCCGAGCACCGCCATGGCGGCGAGCGCGTCGTGCGCGCGCAGCAGCTGCTGGCACAGGAACAGCAGCCCGGCCACCGCGGCGAGATTCAGGGCATGCAGCCCGAGGGCGAGCGCGCGCATCACGACGCCTCCTTCGACACCTGCCCCGCCACGCGCCGCGAGGCGCGGGCGAGGCCGTCGGCCACCGTCTCGCGGCCTTGCGTGATGCTCTGCACCGCGGCGTTCATCGCGGTCCAGAAGCGCGCCATCTCGGGCACGTTGGGCATGGGTTCGCCCAAGGCGGCGGCCGCGGCAGTGCCCTCGACCAGCGCGTCGCCGCGCAACTCGCCCAGCAGCGCCTCCGCGCGGCGGCCGATCGCGCCCTCCAGGCCGCCCAGGTCCTCGTAGGCCGACCAGGCCAGCACCTCGCCCGGCGCCCGGTGCAGGTAGAGCTGCTGCAGCGTGTACTGCAGCAGCGGCAGCGCGTCCGGGGCCTGCATCGCATC
>NZ_VOSR01000251.1:0-6584 GCF_007997345.1 Mitsuaria sp. TWR114 | reverse complement strand
GCGTCGGCTCGCCGGACGGGCCGCAGGCGGCGAGCAACGCGCCCAAGCCGACGCACGCGCCGGTGCCCACGAGGGCCGCCAGCGACGCGCGGGCGGAGGAGAGGAGAGCTCGCCGTGACATCGCGCGCGTCGACGGGCTTACTTCGTCAGCGCCCAGACATTGGTCTGGACCGCGTCGGCGCCGATCTGCGCCGGCGTGTTCACGTCGGCCGACTGCTTCTGCGTATAGCTCGCCGGTGCCTGCCAGGCGTGGTTGATGGCGCGCACCGCGTCGAAGTGGGTGTCGGCGCTGCCGGCGTACTCGGGCAGGTTGAGGATGTTGGCGGCGATGAACTTCTCGGTGTACTTCGAGCGGTTCATGTAGGACGCATCCACCGCCGGGTCCGCCAGCTGGAACATGTCCTGCAGCGTGCGCACGAACGAGAAGTGGCTGTAGGCATCGCCGTCGGAGACCCCCTTGGGCGCGCCCGCCTGGTTGGTCAGGATGCCGAAGATGCTCTGGCCGTGGCCGCGGTTGCCCTTGGTGTAGTTGTTGACGCTGGCGTCCACCGTGACCGCGCCGGTCTTGGGATCGACGACCAGCGGCTTGGACACCGCGCTGTTGGAGACGTTCCAGCCGCAGCAGGAGTTGAAGCCCGAGGTGGCGTTGCCTTCGTCGAACATCAGCACGATCGCGACGCGCTTGGCCGGGTTCTTCCACAGCGGCGAGGCCTGGATCTTCTTCACCAGCGCGTCGACGTAGTTGTCGCCGCGCGTGATGATGTTGGCCGCCGCGGTCGGCGCCACGTTGTTGGCGACGCTGCCGCAGTCGCTCGCGGTGGCCGTACCGCCGCCCGCCAGCTTGCCCACGACGCTGATGCCGTGCATGTCGTCGCACTGGTCGGGCACCAGGAAGTTCAGCGTGCCGACCTTGCCGCTGGCCAGGTCGGTGCCGAGCTGGTCGACGTCGTAGTTGGCGGGCATCGCATACGCGCTGCTGTTCTTCAGGTTGGCGTCCCACTGGCCGCCGCCCATGGTGCGGTTGCTGTACTTGAACTCCGGCGCGCTGCGCACGTTCTGGTAGGCCATGCCCGGGTGGTGCTTGGTCTTGTAGAGGCCGGCGGGCATCGGCAGCGTCAGCGCGGCATTGCCGACGGCGCTGGTGTTGCCGTTGAGGGTGCCGGGCGCGTAGACGTTGTCGGCGGCGGTGACGGCGGCATCGGCGACGCTGTCGGTGCGGAAGTCCTGTCCCGGGTTCATCGACTCGCTGTAGGTGCGCCAGGTCATGCCGGCGGCCGCGATCGCGTTGAACAGGTTGGGCCTGCCGACGATGTTGTGGTTGACCGCGGCGGTCTGCGTGCAGCTGGCGTTGAAGGGCGAGCTGGCCAGGCCGGGTTGGGTCTTGTCGGGCAGCGGCAGGTCCTGGACCGCGTTCGGGCCGGTGGCGTCGCAGTTCCACTGGCTGTCGTCGGTGATGCCGAAGTCGTCGGCGCCGCCCAGCGCGGTGTAGTTGGGCTCGGACGGATTGCCGGTGGCGTAGTAGCTGGTCAGCTGGTTGCCGCTGGCCAGCAGCGCGTTGATCTTGGGCGCCCACGGCGAGCCCTTGATCGACAGCGTCGCCTTGTTCTCCAGCATCACGATGAAGAGATGGTCGTAGCGCGGGATGCCTTCGAGGTTGAAGGCCGCCTGCTGCGCCTGCGCGAAGGTGATCTTGGCGCGCGTGTCGGTCCCGCTGGGCGCGGTGGAGGCGCTGACGTTGGCGGCGCCGGCCAGGCGCGGATCGCCGCCGGGCACGGCGAGCGCGTCGGGATAGAGGTCGCCGCGGTCGAGCTTGGTGATGGCGTAGGTGAAGCGGTTGTCCAGGGCCTTGGACTCGGCCAGCATGGCGGCCTGGTCGGCGCCGCTGACGGTGTTGACGTCGGCCAGCACCTTGTCGAGGGACACGCCGATGCGCGTCGCCACGGTCTGCTTCTCGACGGCGTAGCTGCTGCCGTTGGCCTCGACCAGCCGCTGCACCTCCGAGGACAGCGGGCTGATGACGACCTGGCCGGCCTGGTCGAGGACCTGGTCCAGCGAGGCGCGCAGCACGTCGCGGCTGGCGACCTTGGCGCCGGTGGCGGAGACGGTGGCGTCGGTGCCGATGTCGGCGATCAGCGCGGCATTGGCCGGCACGGTCAGCGAGAAGCGGCCCTGGGCATCGGTGACGACGGGATGCTCGGCGGCATCGCAGACGCCGTTGCCGTCGGCGTCGACGCAGACCTTGGCGCCGACGTAGTAGGCGGGCGCCAGGCTGGGGTCGGTGGCGCTGCCGGGCGTGAAGCTGGCGGCGGTGACGACGCCGCTGATCGTGACGCTGGGCGTCGATGGGCCGTCGTTGTCGGAACCGCAGGCGGCCAGGATGGCGGCGGCGATCAGGGTGAGCGAGGCGTTCAGCGCGGTGGATTTGCTGGGTCGCATGGGGCGTCCTGGAGTGGTGGCGATGGCGGGTTCGAGTGGCCCGGGCAGGGGCCGGCCCGAAACGCGGCGCACTCTAGGAATCACGCATGACGGATCCGTGTCACCCAGCGTCAAGGACGCGTGAGAACCCAGGCGCCATCGGGCCTGGCGCGTTTCGCAAAGTTTGGTGAAGCGGCGCGACGGGGCGGAATGGCTCGTGGCTCGCACGCGGCTTGGCGCGAGCGCAACGCCTTGGCGGCGAGTGGAGGCTTCGTGTCGCGGGTCCGCGCATCACGCCCGGACCGAGCGCTCAAGGCGTCTCTTGCAGCCCCACCGGGAGCGCGATGTTCACCGTTCTGGACAAAATGCGCTGCGCATGTCCAGAACGGTGAACACGATGCCGGCAGACGCGCTGACGGCGCGTCGCGCCCGTCAGCCCTTCACCCCGCCCGCCGTCAACCCCGACACGATCCAGCGCTGCGCCAGCAGGAACACCGCCGTGATCGGCAGGCCCGACAGCACCGCCGCGGCGGCGAAGTCGCCCCACAGGAAGCGCTGGTCGTGCAGGTAGTACTTCGAGCCCACCGCCAGGGTCAGGTTGGACTCCTCGCGCAGCAGCACCGACGCGACCGGGTATTCGATGATGCAGCCGATGAAGGCCAGCACGAACACCACCATCAGGATCGGCACCGCCATCGGCAGCAGCACCAGCCGGAAGGCCTGCCAGTGCGACGCGCCGTCGACCTTGGCGTTCTCCTCGATCTCGACCGGGATGGTCTCGAAGTAGCCCTTGATGGTCCAGATGTGCGTCGCCACGCCGCCCAGGTAGGCCACGATCACGCCGGCGTGCGTCTCGATGCCCAGCCAGGGCACGAAGCTGCCGATGGTCTCGAAGATCGCGTAGATCGCCACCAGCGCCAGCACCGGCGGGAACATCTGCAGCAGCAGCATGCTGTTCAGGATGCCGCCCTTGAACGGGAACCGCAGCCGCGCGAAACCGTAGGCCGCCGTCGTCGAGATGCCCACGATGAGCAGCGCCGAGATCGTCGCCACCTTGATCGAGTTCCACAGCCAGGTCAGTACCGGGAACGGGGGCTGCACCAGCGAGCCATCCGCCGCCTGGTACGGAATGCCCAGCGCCAGCTGCCAGTGCTCCAGGCTGATCGTCGTGGGGATCAGGCTGCCCGTGGCGAAGTTGCCCGGCCGCAGCGAGATCGACACCACCGCCAGCAGCGGGAACAGCGTCACCGCCAGGAATGCCCACAGCAGCGCATGCGCCGCGACGACGCGCCAGCGCGCCTGCTTGCCTCGAACGATGGCCATGGTCCGGGCGTCCTTATGAGTTGGCTTTGCGCATGAGGCGCAGGTTCAGCAGTGACATCCCTGCGACAAGGATGAAGATCAGCGTTGAGATCGCCGCCGCCAGGCCGAAGTCCGTGCCCGAGTCGCGGAACGCGATGCGGTAGGTGTAGCTCACCAGGATGTCGGTCTGGCCCGCCGGGATCTTGGTCGACAGGTAGTCCGGCCTCCCATCGGTCAGCAGCGCGATCAGCACGAAGTTGTTGAAGTTGAATGCGAAGGCCGACACCAGCAGCGGCGACAGCGGCTTGATGATCAGCGGCGCGGTGATCTTGAAGAAGTTGGTCAGCGGCCCCGCGCCCGCGAGCGCCGAGGCCTCGTACAGGTCCGAGGGAATCGCCTTCAGCAGCCCGGTGCACAGGATCATGATGTACGGGTAGCCCAGCCACACGTTGACGATCAGCAGCATCGTCCGCGCCAGCGCGGGGTCCGCGAACCAGGCCGGACGCACGCCGAAGAGCGCGTCCAGGATCGCGTTGATCTCGCCGAAGTTCTGGTTGAACAGGCCCTTGAACACGAGGATCGAGATGAAGCCCGGCACCGCGTAGGGCAGGAAGAGCAGCGTGCGGTAGGTCGTGCGGTAGCGCAGGTCCTCCCAGTTCAGCAGCACCGCCAGCATCATCCCGATCGCGGTGGCGAAGACCACCGTCAGCAGCGAGAACACCACCGTCCAGCCGAAGATCGACAGGAAGGGGCCGCGGAACTCGGCATCGAACAGCATGCGCCGGTAGTTCTGCGCGCCGACCATCACCTTGTAGCCGGGCGCCAGGTGCGTGCCCGCGGCCGCGCCCTGGCCTTCGTAGTAGCCGGTGGTCGCGTCGGGGCGGAAGAGCGCGCCGTCGGCCACGCGCTTGATCGCGCCGTCGGGCTGCTCCACGAAGTGGGGGCGGATCGGCCCGAACTCGCGCAGGCCGAGGTAGCGCAGCGTCGACGCCTCGCCCACGCCGCCGGTGGCAGCGGTGCCGCCGGCCTGGCCCGGCAGGCGCAGCCGCAGTTGCGCGAGCGCCAGCCGGTGCGCGACGAGCTCCTTCAGCGTGAGCGCGGTGCCCAGCGTCGCGTCGGCCGGGCCGACGGCCTGCATCGCGACATCCACCGGCTTGCCCGCCTGCCGCAGCGCCAGCGGCAGCGAGACGAATTGCGCGGCACCGCTGGCCGGGTCGCGCAGCACGATCCGGAAGTCGCCGCCCGCGCCATGCACGCTGTAGTCGCGCACCTCGTCCAGCACCGTGTCGTGCTGGTCCAGCAGGAACTCGCGCACGCGCTCCTGGCTCAGCAGGTGGGCCGACGAGTAGTTGGTGAAACCGATCTGCGTCGTGAACGCGAGCGGGAAGGCGATGAACAGCAGCATCCCGGCCACGCCGGGGAAGAGATAGCGATACGCGAAGCCCGCCTTCGACAGGTAGACGGCGAAGCCCGCGCCGGACAGCAGCAGCACGCCGAGCGCCCAGCTGGTCAGCCCCGCGGCGTACAGCATGAACACGAGGTAGAGCGCGGCCAGCACGATGACGGCGATCGTCGGCCAGTAGAGCGCGCGGCCCAGCCGCTCCAGTGCGCCGGGAGGCTGGCGGGTGTAGGCCTCGGCCAGCGGCGAGCCGGGCAGGGCGGCGGACAGGGCCGCGGAGGAGGCGGTCGTGGCGTTCATTGCTTGAGCAGCATCCGGCCCGAGGCGCCGTCCAGCGCGTCCTTGGGGCTTTGCAGGCCGTTGGTGATGGCTTCCAGCGCCGCGTCCATCGCGGTCCAGAAGCGGCCCACCTCGGGGATGTTGGGAATGGCCTCGCCGGCGCGGGCGTTCTCCATGCTGGCGCGGATCAGCGGATTCACCGACAGCGCCTGGTAGAAGGCCTTGTTGGCCGGCACGCCGATGGGCACGTCGGCGTCGAGCACCTTCAGCGACTCGGGTCGCATCAGGTGGCGCTCGATGAACTCGCGCGCGAGGTCCTTGTTCTTCGACGGCGCCGAGATCATGCAGCCCAGCACTCCGACGAAGGGCTTGGACGGCTTGCCCGGGATCACCGCGGGGATCGGCGCGACGCCGATGTCGATGCCGGCCTTGCGCGCGTTCTCCCAGGCCCAGGGGCCGGAGATCATCATCGCGATCTCGCCGCGCGCGAAGCTCGATTCCATCTCGGAATAGCGCGCGCCGCGCGGCATCACGCCCTCCTGGATGAGGCGCTCCAGCATGCGGCCTGCGGCCAGCGCGCCTTCGTTGTTCACCGCCACCTGGCCGGCGTCGAAGTCGCCCTGCACGTCACGGCCGAAGATCACGCCGCCGGCGCCGGCGAACATCGGCCAGGTGAAGAAGCTCTTGTTGTAGTCCCACAGGATCGCGTGCTTGCCGCGCTGGCGCAGCGTCTTGTCCAGCGCGATCAGCGCGTCCCAGGTCGCCGGCGCCTGCGAGACCAGCGCCTTGTTGTAGATCAGGCCGGTGGTCTCGATCGCGATCGGATAGCCCCAGTAGCGGCCCTGATAGCGGAACGCCTGCCAGGCTGTGCCCTCGACCTCGTCGAACAGCGCTTTGCGCGGCTGGATCGGTGTCAGCAGCCCGGCCTTGGCCCATTCGCCGACGCGGTCATGCGGCCAGCAGAAGACGTCCGGTCCCTTGCCGGCGCCGGCCGCCTGGGTGTACTTCTCGGGCGCGTCGACCGGATGCTCGACGACGACCTTCACGCCCGATTCGCGCTCGAAGGCGTCGCCGACCTTCTGCAGCCCGTTGTAGGCCTTATCGCCGTTGATCCAGACCAGCAGCTTGGGCGGCGTCTGTGCGGCGGCCTGCTTGCAGCCGCCGAGGAGCGCGACCGCCGCGAGCGCGG
>NZ_VOSR01000250.1:0-2263 GCF_007997345.1 Mitsuaria sp. TWR114 | reverse complement strand
ACATCCTGGCGCTGAATGCCGCTGTCGAGGCGGCCCGGGCCGGCGAGCAGGGGCGTGGCTTCGCCGTCGTCGCCTCCGAGGTGCGTGCGCTGGCGCAGCGCTCGGCCGGCGCCGCCCGCGAGATCAAGGGCCTGATCCAGGCCAGCGTCGACCGTGTCGACACGGGCGCCCGCCAGGCCGAGGGGGCCGGCGAGGTCATGCAGCGCGTGGTCGCCCAGGTCGGCCAGGTCGACACCTTGATCCGGGAGATTTCCGCGGCGACGCAAGAACAGAACGGCGGCATCCAGCAAGTCGGCGGCGCCGTCTCCCACCTCGACCAGGTGACCCAGCAGAACGCCGCGCTGGTCGAGCAGAGTGCCGCCGCCGCCGAGAGCCTCAACGGCCAGGCCCAGCAACTGGCCAAGCTGGTCAGCCAATTCCGCCTCCGCACCGCCTGAGCCCTCCCCCGCCATCCTCGGTCGCAAAACCGACGCAGTACGGTCCTGGTCGGGGACGGTGAGGCGTGGGGTTCCGGCGCTTGACGCCGGGGCCCCATGCCTCGGCGGCCAACGCCCGGGCCGCTTCAGGGGCGTCCTCGCCACCGCTCCCCCGCCTCGCCCCCAACGCCCGTGTCCGGCCACGGACGCCCTCCCCGATTACCTAAGTCACCACGCCCAACCGCCCCCACTGGCTATCCTTTCCTCCGGTCAAGAAGGACAGCCAAGATGCTCACGCCTCGTTCGGGACACCACGGATACATGCGCGCCGCTCGCCGCGGCGCCACAGGAACGCTGCTGGCGCTGGGCGCGCTCGGCCTGCTGGGGGGCTGCTCGTCGATCGACAAGCTCAATCCCTTCTCCAGCTCGCCCAAGCCCACCGAGGTGCGCGGCAGCATCCAAGCGTCGCCGCAGCTCAACCCGAGCGTCAACAAGCGCCCCTCCCCGCTGCTGGTGCGGGTGTATGAGCTGAAGTCGACCAACGCCTTCAATGCTGCCGATTTCATCAGCCTGTACCAGAAGGACCAGGCCGAGCTTGGCACCGAGATGGTCGCCCGCGAGGAAATGACCCTCCAGCCCGGCGAATCCCGGACCATCAACAAGAAGACGCTGTCGCCGGAGACCCGCTTCATCGCCGTCTTCGGCGCCTACCGCGACCTGGAGCATGCGCGCTGGCGCGCCGTGGTGCCGGTGATGGTCGGCAAGAAGCAGGACGTCCTCATCCAGGCCGACGAGCTGTCGGTCAGCGCCTCGGTCAAGCAGCCGTGAGCTGGCACAGCAAGGTCATCTGGTCGCAGGGCATGTTCCTGCTGCCCCACCATTTCCAGCAGGAAACCCGATATCTGGAGCACCTGGTCGACAGCCGCGCCCGCGCGCTGGCGCCGCATGGCTGGGGCTTCACCGAGCTGGTGCTGGACGAGGCGCTGCTGAGCGTCGGCCGGCTGGGCATCGTGCGCGCCAGCGGCATCCTGCCCGACGGCACGCCCTTCCAGATCCCGCAGGCGGACGCCGCGCTGGCGCCGCTGGAGGTGCCTGCCGACCTCAAGGGCGACATGATCGTGCTGGCCGCGCCGATCGCGCGCCCGGGCACCGACCAGGTGGCCTTCAACGGCCACGATGCCGGCGAGCTGCACCGCTACCACGTCGTCGACCAGGACCTGCGCGACCAGACCAGCGCCGGCGACGAGCCCGAGCCCGTCCAGACCGGCGCGCTCACGCTGCGGCTGCTGCCGGCGCGCGAGCTCAACGACGCCTATGCCGCGCTGGGCGTGGCCCGCGTGGCCGAGCGCCGCGCCGACCAGCAGCTGGTGCTGGACCGCAGCTACATCCCGCCGCAGACCCGCATCGACGCCAGCGGCCACCTGTCCGCGATGGCCTCGCTGCTGCACGGGCTGGTGCGCCAGCGCGCGCAGCTGCTGTCCTCGCGCATGGGGCAGCTGGGCAACGGCGTGTCCGAGCTGGCCGACTTCCTGATGCTGCAGGCGCTGAACCGCGCCGACCCGCTGTTCCGCCAGCATGCCGAGTCGCCGCATGTCCATCCGGAGCTGCTGCACCGCGACTGCCTGCAGCTGGCCGGCGATCTGGCCACCTTCGTGAGCGACACCCGCCTGGCGCCCGAATATCCGCTGTACCGCCACGACGACCTGCGCGGCAGTTTCGCGCCGCTGCTGGAGGACCTGCGCCGCATGCTCAGCGTGGTGCTGGAGCGCAACGCGCTGCAGATCGACCTGACCGAGCGCACCCATGGCGTGCGCACCGCCGTCGTGCCCGATGCCGACCTGCTGCGC
>NZ_VOSR01000025.1:0-4398 GCF_007997345.1 Mitsuaria sp. TWR114 | reverse complement strand
CCGGCCGCGCCGACCTGGCGCTCGCCGCCCTGCGCGCCACCGCGCCGGAGCTGTCCGTGGAGCCCTTCCTGTCGGATGTCTTCTTCCTGGTCTGCCGGCGCGACCATCCGCTGGCACGACGCCGGAGGCCGTCGCTGGCCGAGCTCAACGGTCAGCCGCTCATTGGCCTGGCGCGGCACAGCAGCGTTCGGCAGGCGCTGGACGCGGCGCTGCCGGGCCGGCCGCTAACCCCGGTACTGACTCTCGAGCAGCTGAGTTCGGTGGCCGGCATGGTGGTCGCCGGACTGGGCGTGACGCTGGTGCCGGCGCTGACGCTGTTCCACTTCGCCCATCCGGACCTGGTCGCCCGCCCGATCGCCGAGACCGGATTGCAGCGCCACATCTACCTGATCCGCCGCCGCGACCGCGCGCTCTCGGCGGCGGCCGAGGCGATGGCGCAGTCGCTCTGGCGCTGGGCCGGCGAGGGCCCGCGCCGTCCGGGCATCACGGTGCATGCGGCGCCGGCGTCGACGCCCGCCCGCATGACCGTCGGGCCGGCTACGGCAACGCCGGGCCAACGCGGGTGACGACCAGGCGCAGGCCGGGATCCTCGGGCTCCGCCGACAGCGTCCGGCCATGCGCCTCGGCGATCGATGCGGGCTGACGCCTGGCCCCCGATCGCGCGCGGCGCGGCATCAGAAGCGGTACAGGTAGCCGACGAAGACGCGATTCTCGGTCGAGCCATCCACCAGTGGGCTGTCCTTGATGCCGCTGCCCAGGCTCGTCACGCCGACGTCGACGAAGACCGCGTTCTTCGGGTTGAACAGGTAGGTGCCGCGCAGGCCCAGCTCGGCGTTGACGGTCGACTTGCCCTGGTAGGCGACCCGCGCCGCGGTGACCTCGCTCGCGCGGACGCCGTAGTAGTAGTCGACGTATTTCTTGTCGACCCACTGCGCGCCCAGGCGCGGCGTCAGCATGACGTGCTGGCCCAGGCGCCAGGAGCGCTCCAGCGTCAGCGCCAGGCGCTGGCCCTTGCTGTGGCCGGAGGCATCTGCGGTCCACTCGGCGCCCAGCTCGGCGATGTCGCTCTTCCAGCTTGCCTTCGCGCCGGCCCACAGTCCGCCCTTGCGCTCGGCCATGCCGTTCAGGATGGGCGCGTCGCCGGCCTCGTAGCCGCTGCCGTCCCACTTGGCCACGAGGCCGAAGTCGACCTGGTGGCCCGGCGCGACCTGCCAGCGCGGCAGCTTCACCGTGAGGCCCGGACCGAAGACGCGCACCCAGCGGTTCTCGTACTGGATCATCGGCAGCGCCCTGTTCTCGCGGTCGATGTCCTTGTAGGCCTTCTGGGTGCTCACCACGCCCACGCCCAGGCCCCAGGAGGACGACTCGCCCTCCTGGCCCGCCGGACCGCCGGGCCCCGCCGCCAGCACACCCGACGGGGCCGCGGCGCAGATCACCGCGGCGGAGGACAGGGAGGCGCGCAACAGCGCCGTGCGAACGTGCGGATCTGCAAGCGATCGGGCGAGCGAGAGGAGTCGTTTCTGCGTGAGCATGAGGGTTCCCGAGAGGGCGGTGAAAGGAGGCCGCATCCTCGAAGGGCACGTCTTACTGCGCACTTACCAACGATCACGCGCGCGGGCCCGGCGCGACCGTCCCCACCGCCTTGAGCGCCGCGATGGCTGCCGTATGCGCATGCACCAGCGGCGGCGACTGGTCGAAGCGCTGCGCATACCGCTGCTTGAACGGATCGGCGCTGTCGCGGTCCAGTCCCAGCAGGTCGCGCGCGCGCTGCGCCACCGCGCGCGGCGTGGCGGCCGCGTCGGCGGCACCGTCGATGGCTTCGTCCAGCATGGTGATCAGCCGGCTCAGCGGCTCCAGCCAGCGCATGTCCTCGCTGAAGGCCATCACCTGCAGGAACTCGCCCGCGCTCTGCGGACCATGCTGTTTCTCGAAGTCGCCGCGCTCCAGGTCGACCAGCGCGCGGTGGAGGTCGAGCAGCGCGCGGCGCAGCTGCTGGCAGGTATCAGTGGTCATGGGGCCGTCCAGTCATGGGAAGGCGCAAGCGTACAGGGGCTTGCGGCGCGGCGCCTGTCCCCTTTGGCAGACGCTTGGCAGAACGCTCGGCGGACGGCTTCGCGGACGGCTTCGCAGCAGGCTTCACAGCCGGCTCGGGCCGGCGCCTCAGGGCGCCGGCGGCTCCATCAGCATCTCGCGCAGCGGCCGTGCCTGACGCCAGCCGGTGGCCTCGAGCATCGGCTGCTCGTAGAAGTCGGGGACCGGGCCGAGGCACAGCAGGCCCAGTGGCTCCGCGCCCTCGGGCAGGGCCAGCGCCTGGCGCAGCGCCGCGGGGTCGAACATCGAGACCCAGCCCAGGCCCAGGTGCTCCGCCCGCGCGGCGAGCCACAGGTTCTGGACCGCGCAGGCCGCGGAGCACCAGGCCATCTCGCGCGGCAGGCTCCGGCGGCCGAAGACGGTGCCGTCGTCCGGCGCCAGCACGATGGCCAGCAGCTCGGCGCAGTCGCGCAGGCCCTCGACCTTGAGCCGCAGGAACTCCGCGCCGCGCTCACCCAGCGCCTGCGCGGTGCGTCGGCGCTCCGCCTCGACGATGGGCATCAGGCGCTCGCGCCACGCGGTCGTGCTCAGCCGCATGAATCGCCAGGGCTGCATCAGCCCGACCGACGGCGCCGCATGCGCCGCCTGCAACAGGCGCTCGAGCTGCTCGTCGGGCAAGGGCGCGGACGGCGTGAAGTGGCGCATGTCGCGACGCAAGGCGATCGCGCGATAGACGGCGGCGCGCTCGACGTCGTCGAAACGATGCTGCGGGTCCGGCGCGGCGGTCGGGGTCGCGGATGAAGTCGCGGATGAAGTCGCGGAGAAGGTCGAAGGGCGCGGCGAATCGGCGGAGGACGGCGGAGTCATGTCGCGATTGTCGGCCGGCGCGCGAGCCATACTGTCGGCTGCTTTGACAAATCCGCGCTGCCGGTCCCGACTCGCGTCTTTTCCCGAATGCCTGTTTCACCGCCATCGCCCGAGTCCACCGCGTCGACCCTGCGCGGCCCGCTGCGCCTGTCGCCGCTCATCGACACCGACCTCGACGCGATGGCCGCGCTGCTGTGGGACGAGCGCGTCTACCAGCACATCGGCGGATTGCCGGACTCCCCGGCGCTGGTCGCGCTCGGCCTGCGCCGGGCCCTGGCCGGACCGCCCGACGACCATGCCGACCAGCGCTGGCTCAACTACGCGATGCGCCTGGCGGCGACCGGCGAGCTCATCGGCCGACTGGAAGCGACGGTCCACGACGGCATCGCGGAAGTCGCGTTCCTGCTGGGGACCGCGCACTGGGGCCGCGGCCACGCGACCGAAGGCCTGCGGTGGCTCCACGAGGAAATCGCCCGCGTCAGTCCGGGCGCGCATGCTGGGCGACCACGCTGCCGGAGAACGCGCGCAGCGCCCGCCTGCTGACGCGCTGCGGTTATGTGCCGATGGATCCGGCGACCGCGCCACCGCTGCTGACCTACGACGACGGCGACCTCGTGTTCCGGCGCCCGGCCGCGGACTGACATCGGCCCGGGCCGATCAGCGCGGCCCCTGGTCCCAGCTCTCCATGCCCGACAGCGTCCGCTCGTAGGGCCGCGGGCTGATGCTCAGGTCGCCGACGAAGGGCCGGTCCATCTGGGCGATGAAGAAGAACACCAGCCCGGTCGAGAAGGACAGGAAGATCACCGCGGCCCGGTTGAACGCCGTGGCCGGCAGCACCAGCAGCGGGATCAGCGACATGACGCCGCCCGCGATCACGACGAACCAGAGCGATGCCGGCACGGTCGACTCGCTGGCGCTGACCCGTTCGCGCCGGAACTTCAGCATGTCGTTGGTGCGGGCCCAGATCTCGTGCAGCAGTGCCTGCTGGGCCGCGCTGCCCGGCTCGATGCGCTGCACGGCGCGGAAGATGCGGTTGACGTGCAGGCCGCCGCCGGCCGTGCCGGTGCCGCCGGGCGTGCCCTGCATGTCCTGCCACTCCTCGTCGAGGATGGACCGCGTGTACGCGCGGACCCGCTCGCGCGCCTCGAGCGCCGGCGGCGTGCCCATCACGGCCAGGTCGCGGGACAGCGCGCTCAAGGTCACCGCCTCGTTGCTGACCGCGGAGTCGGCGCTGCGGAAGGACTCCCACACGGACACGGCGCAGAAGGCCAGCAGCAACGAGTTCAGCGTGGCCACCAGCGCCAGCAGCGTCAGGGCCAGGCCCTTGTCCGTGTCATCGAAGCGCGGCTTCCACAGGCGGTGCACCAGCTCGAAGCTGGCGAGCGCCGGGATGATCCAGCCGGCGAGCAGCAAGGATCCGAACTGCCAGACCGGCAGGTGATAGAGCCACAGCGGCATGGGGGCCTCGCGAAGGATGTCGATGGCCGCCAGCGTAGGAAG
>NZ_VOSR01000249.1:0-715 GCF_007997345.1 Mitsuaria sp. TWR114 | reverse complement strand
GCAAGGGCTTCGCGGTGGTGGCGTCGGAGGTGCGCGCGCTGGCCGGCCGCAGCGCCGAGGCGGCCAAGGAGATCAAGACGCTGATCGGCACCAGCGTCGAGCGCGTCGAGCAGGGCTCCGGGCTGGTGGCCGAGGCGGGCGCGACGATGGACGAGATCGTCTCGGCCATCGGGCGCGTCACCGACGTCGTCGGCGAGATCAGCAGCGCGACGCGCGAGCAGTCGCAGGGCGTCCACCAGGTCGGCGAGGCGGTCAGCCAGATGGACCAGGTGACGCAGCAGAACGCCGCGCTGGTGGAGGAATCCGCGGCCGCCGCCGAAAGCCTGCGGCAGCAGGCCGACGCGCTGGTGCAGTCGGTGGCGCGGTTCCGGCTGGGGTAAGTCCGCCGCACGGACGGGGCCGCCCCGTCGCGCGCCGAAGGCGCTGAAGGCCGTCAGCGCGGCCCGTCGGTCACGGCGCGGCGACGGCCACGACGACCTTGCCGAGGTGCCGTCCGTCGAGCAGGTCGATCAGGCCGCGGGGCGCGAGTTCGAGCCCGTCGATGACGTGCTCGAGCGCCCGGACCTCGCCCGCCGCGATGGCGGCAAGCATCTCGCGCTGGAAGGCCTTGAAGCGTGACAGCCCTTCGCCGTAATGGTCCAGCACGATGAAGCCTTCCATGCGGACGCGCTTCTGCAGCAGCGTCGCGAGCAGCGCCGGCCGCCGGTCCTGCGCC